>JBBSUD010000054.1:0-35064 GCA_038235225.1 Verrucomicrobiales bacterium | reverse complement strand
GCCTCGCCGCCACCGAGGCCGCGGGCGCCGCCGCCGAGGCGCAGGTGACCGTCGCCGAGGCGGACGTGCGCACCGCGGAGGCCGGCGTGCGGGCCGCGGAATTGCAAGTTTCCTATACCAAAATCCGCGCGCCGGCGGCGGGCAAGGTAACGCGGAAAGCGGTGGAGCCGGGAGATTATGTAAGTGTGAACCAAGCGCTACTAACCATCGTCCCGCCGGAGGTATGGGTGACGGCTAATTTCAAGGAAACCCAGCTCGCTCACATGCGGCCCGGCCAGCCGGTGGAAATCGCGGTGGATGCCTTCCCCGATCGGGAATTCCACGGCAAGGTGGACAGCGTCCAGCGCGGCACCGGCGCCCGGTTTTCCCTGCTGCCGCCGGAAAACGCCACCGGGAATTTTGTGAAAGTCGTGCAGCGCGTGCCGGTGAAAATCATCTTCAATGACGATTCCGGCGATTTGCAAATGCTCGGCCCCGGCATGTCGGTCGAGCCAAAGGTGGACATCTCCAGCGCCCGTTAGCGAATCATGGGCGGAAAGGGAAAAGGGAAACAAGGCGGCTACAGTCCGCCGGGAGTGAATCCGTGGGTTGTGGCGATCGTCGTGACGATGGCCACATTTATGGAAATCCTCGATACTTCCATCGCCAACGTGTCGCTGCCGCACATCGCCGGCAGTCTCGGCACCGACCAAAGTCAGGCGACGTGGGTGCTGACAAGTTATCTGGTGGCGAATGCGATCGTGCTGCCGCTCAGCGCGTGGCTTTCCCGCATCTGCGGCAGACGGAACTTTTATATGGGATGCGTGGCGCTGTTCACCATCAGTTCGTTTTTATGCGGCATCGCCCCGAACCTGGGATCGTTGATCTTTTTCCGCGTTCTCCAAGGCATCGGCGGCGGCGGGCTGGCGCCCTGCGAGCAGGCGATTCTGGTCGATACGTTCCCGCCGGCGAAGCGGGCCGGCGCGTTCGCTTTGTATAGTATGGCGATCGTGCTCGCCCCGGCGATCGGCCCGCCGATGGGCGGGTGGATCACCGATCATTTCTCGTGGCGCTGGGTCTTTCTCATCAACATTCCCATCGGCCTGCTTTCGCTGTTTCTCAGCAGCCAGTTCGTGCACGATCCGCCAGAATTCGCGGAGGAAGTCAAAGCCGCCCGCAAGGCCGGCTGGGCGAAGGTGGATTTTGTGGGAATCCTGCTGGTTGCGGTTGGCTTGGGCTGTCTGGAAGTGGTGCTGGACAAGGGCCAGGAGGACGATTGGTTCGGCAGCCCGTTCATCGTCTGGTTCTTTTCGATATCGGTGCTGTCATTGATCATCCTGGTGATTTGGGAATGGTTTCACGACGATCCGGTTATCGATTTGCGATTGCTGAAGAACCGGAATTTCGCGCTCTCCTGCGGCTACTTCGCACTGTTCGGCGCGGTCATCTTCGGCAGCACCGTGCAAATCCCGCAGATGCTCCAGCAGCTATACGGCTACACCGCCGCCCAAGCCGGTTCCGTGCTCACGCCAGGCGCGCTGATGGTGGTATGCATGGCACCTTTCATCGTGAAATTGCTGCCCATCGTCGGCGCGCCGCGGATGATCTTCACCGGCTTCGCCATCATCGCGATTTCACTATGGCATTTCAACGGATTCAACCTCCATTCCGACTATGGCGATTTCGTTCTCGCGCGGATGATCCAAGGCTTCGGCCTAGGCTTCATCTTCGTGCCGATCACCCAGCTCGGTTATTCCTATTTGCCCAAAGCGGCGAATAACAAGGCCAGCAGCATGACCAATCTTTTCCGCAATCTTGGCGGCAGCATCGGCATCGCTTTCGTAACCACCATGCTCGCCCGCCGCGGGCAGTATCATCACAGCGTATTGGTGGAAAACATCACCACCACGAATCCCATCTATCAAGAAAGGCTGGTGGCCGCATCCAAGGCCTTCGTCCGCGCCGGACTCGATCCCCTCGCGGCCATGGACAAGGCGCGGGCTACCATCGGCGTGGAAATCGGCCGGCAAGCGTCGATCCTGTCGTATCTGGACAATTTCTGGCTGCTGGGAATCGTCGCTTTGGTCGGAGTGGCGATGGCATTCTTCATCAAATCATTCCGCAGCGGCGGAGCGCCCGCCGCGCATTGATCGGGTAATCTCAATCCGCGGGATTCATCCATTTCCCCGCCGCCTCCCGCGCCCACGCGTCGGCGGCGACGATTTCCTCGAGCGTGCGACCTTCGCCAGGCTCGTGCGCATCCATAACGGCGGCCACGCAGCCCCAGATTCCGGGAAATGGGATCCGCTCCGCGCGGAAGGCATCCACGGCGATTTCATTGGCCGCATTGAAGACGGCGGGCAGCGTTCCACCAATAGTTCCGGCGCGGCGTGCAAGATCGAGCGCGGGGAAATCGGCGGTGCGCGGCGCTTCGAATTCCAGCTTCCCGAGCGACGGGAAATCCAGCGGCTTCAGCCCGCCCCGGACGCGCCGCGGCCAGGTGAGGGCATATTGAATCGGGAAACTCATATCGGCCCGGCTGAGCTGCGCGAGCACGGAACCATCAATGAATTCCACCATCGAATGCACAATACTTTGCGGGTGGACGACCACATCAATGCGATCCATGCCGATGCCGAACAGCCAGCGCGCCTCGATCATTTCCAGGCCTTTGTTAAATAGCGTGGCGGAATCGATCGTGATTTTAGGACCCATTTCCCACGTCGGATGACGGAGCGCGCGGGCGAGAGTGACATGTTGAATTTCCTCGGAAGGCAGCGTACGGAATGGGCCGCCCGAGGCGGTTAGAACGAGCCGGGAAACCTCGTCCGCGCCGCCTTCGTGGCCGTCGAGGCATTGGAAAATCGCGTTGTGCTCGCTGTCCACGGGCAGGAGTTTCACGCCCCGGCGCTCGGCGGCGGTGGTGACGATTTCCCCGGCCATGACCAGGATTTCCTTCGATGCGATGGCCAGATCCTTGCCCGCGTCGATGGCCGCCAGCGCCGGTTGCAGGCCGGCCGTGCCGACGATCGCGATGAGCACGATGTCCGCGCTGGCCAGCGTCGCCAGCTCCAGCAGCCCCTCGGGTCCGGGGTGGATGCGGACGGTTTTCGGCAGCAGCGCGCGGAGCTCGGCCTCCTTCGAGGCGTCGAAAATCGCGACATGCCGGACGCCGGTGGCGCGCGCTTGCTCGGCGAGTTTCCGGACATTTCCGCCGGCGGCGAGAGCCACGATTTCGATTTCCTCCGGCAGCTCCGCGGCGACTTTCAGCGCGGATGTGCCGACCGATCCGGTGGAGCCTAGCAGCACGACGCGGCGCTTGCGTGGGGAAGATATCATGCGGCGGGAAGAAGGACCCATTTCAGATAGAAATACAAGGCCGGGGCGGTGAAGCAGATGCTATCGATGAGGTCGAGCGAGCCGCCGATGCCGGGTAGCATTTTGCCGGAATCTTTCGCGGACAGCGAGCGCTTTACCACGCTTTCCGCCAGGTCGCCGACGACCGCTAACAGCGATAGCAGGAAGCCGAGGAAAATGACATGGCCCCAGCTTTTCAGAAAACCGAGATGAGCTGGGAAAAGCGCGTAAAGACCGCACGCGGCAAGTTGGGAGAAGAGCAGCGCGCCGCCGAAGCCCTCCCACGTCTTGCCGGGGCTGACGTGCGGGATCATCTTGTTTTTCCCGAATATGGAGCCGGTGACATAAGCGCCCATGTCCGTGAATTTCGTCACCGCCAGCAGCCATAGCAGGAGAAACGAGCCCGACGCGCCGACGAGTCCCGGCACGGCGTTCGCGCCGGGCGCGAGGAAGGTGACGCGGGCGGCGAAATTGAAAAGAAAGGCGATATAGACAAACCCCAGCAGATTCGTGGCGACCGCCACCAGCGGCTCCATCCCGCGGATCGGGTGGCGGAGCTGGAGGATGAACGGTCCCGCGGCGGCGGCGAATACCGCGGCGGAATCGATGCCCGCGGGCACGACCACCGCGCCTTTGAGGAAAAACCAGTAGAGCGCGCCGCAGTAAACCGCGGCCAGTCCGATGCCGAATTTCGGGAAGCAATTCACCCCGGCGGCCCGCAGCATCTGGAAATACTCGACGGTCGCGATCATTGCCAGCACGCCGATGAGCGCCAGCATCGCCCACGACCAGTGGCTCAGGAAAATCGCGGTCACCAGCCCCCAGAGGAACACGGTGCTGCCGCTGCGCCGCGCGAAAACGAGGGCCTTGGATTGGGCGGGCGGCTTGTGGGAATCGGCCATGACCCGGAGAATCCAAGACGGCGGCGGCGGAGGTGGCAACTCATTCCCTTGCCAAAAATCCTCCCAGAAATCGTTTTGCAATCCGCCGATGCGTGGTTTGTTGGCGGTCTGGATCCGAATCGTCGGCATTCCGCGGCCATACCGGGCGGCGGATGCCGGGGCGGCTTCCGGAAACCAAATCAAACCAACAACAGAAACCAATGAAACCTACCAAATCCCTCGCTCTCGGCGCCCTCCTCGCATCCTGCGCTCTCCT
Source organism: Verrucomicrobiales bacterium (assembly GCA_038235225.1). Classification (GTDB taxonomy): domain Bacteria; phylum Verrucomicrobiota; class Verrucomicrobiia; order Verrucomicrobiales; family Akkermansiaceae; genus Luteolibacter. The sequence continues at coordinate 30,570 of JBBSUD010000054.1, read as the reverse complement.
CACCGCGCAACCAGCCTCGCAACTTTCCGGCACCGTCGATCCCAAGCCAACCCCCGGAGCGGTGAACCGCTACGATGTCGATGGGGACGGCAAGATGTCCGAAAGCGAAACCATGGCGATGAACAAGGAAATGAAGTCCATGGCCGAGCGCCGCCACATGATGATGATGAAGAAATACGACAAGGACGGCGACGGCAAGATGTCCGACGAAGAGACCGCCATGATGAAAAAGGATCAGATGGCGATGTCCAAGATGCGGAATGAGAAAATGATGAAGATGTACGACAAGGACGGCGATGGCAAGATGTCCGATGAAGAGTCGAAAATGATGTCCATGGACATGGCGAACAAGCACAAGATGATGATGGAGAAGTATGACATGAATAAGAACGGCATGATGGACGCCGACGAAATGGACGCCGCCGAGAAGGCTGGTGATTTCGGCCCGGATTCCATGATGGGTGACGACACCATGCACGGCCAGCCACAGCGCAAGGGCAGCAACGCACCTTCCGCGGACGATTGATTTCACCCGATTTTTCCCAACGCGAAAATCAAACTGCCGCGGTCCGGATCCAATCCGGGCCGCGGTTTTTTTGCGTTTGCCGCCCGCGCGCAACCTTTGCCGCCGCCCGCGGTTCGATGGGGCGCGGGCCGCCGGCCCTTCCGAAACACCAAATCAAAACCATAGATGAAAACCACGACACTGATGACATTGGGCGCGCTTGCCGCCACCTGCACCTTCGCAACCGCCCAGGACAAGCCGCGCAAAGAACGCGCGCAGCGCCAGATTCCGCCGGAACTGCTCAAGATGTTCGACAAGGACGGCGATGGCAAACTCTCCCCCGACGAGCGCAAGGCGATGATGGACGCGCGCAAGGAAATGGAAACGAAACGCCACGAAGCCATGATGGCGAAGTTCGACAAGGACGGCGACGGCAAGCTTTCCGACGAAGAGCGCACCGCCATGCGGGCGGCCATGGAAGCGAAGCGCAAGGAGCTGTTGGAGAAATACGATGCCGATAAGAATGGCAAGCTCGACCCCGCGGAAATCAAGGCGGCGCACGACGCCGGCGAAGAAATCCCGATGGGCGGTGGGATGCGCCGCCCGGGCGACAAGGGAATGAAGCGGGGCGGAGACCATGCCGCTCCTGCCGATGCTCCGCCTGCCGGCGAGTGAGCCGATCGCACGGTATCATCTTCAGGCCGCCGTCCGGTTCGTCCGGGCGGCGGCCTTTTTATGAATCATTCAAGCGTTTGGTTGTTTCGCTGCCGCCAGCGTTCGAGAGCAAGCCGGATGCCGGCCGCCTTGTGCATCGTTTCCTCATACTCCTTTTCCGGATCGGAATCGGCCACGATACCCGCGCCGGTCCGATAGATCAACCCGGTCCCGCTGCGGACAAGAGTTCGGATGGCGATGTTGAATTGGCAGCTACCATCGAATCCCAACCAGCCGATCGCTCCGCAATAAACTCCGCGCGGCACGCCTTCCAGCTCGCGAATGATTTCCATGGCCCGCTTTTTTGGCGCGCCGGTGATGCTGCCTCCCGGAAAGCACGCGGCCAGCGCTTCCACCGCATCGATTTCCGGCCGCAACGTCCCGCGCACGCTGGAAACGAGATGATGCACTTGGGCGAGGGTTTCGAGACGCAGCATATCCGTGACCTCCACACTCCCGAATTCGCATACCTGCCCGAGGTCGTTGCGCAGCAAATCCGTAATCATCACCAGCTCCGCAATCTCCTTCGCGGACGACCGCAATTCTTCCGCGGAAATCCGGTCAAGCTCCGGATCGGCGAAGCGCGGACGGGTGCCTTTGATCGGGTGGGTGGAAATTATTCTGCCGGAAATTTCAAGGAACGATTCCGGCGATGAACTGAGGATTTCGCGGCCGCCGAGCTTGAGATAGGCCGCCATAGGCGCGGGCGATGCTTCCCTCAATGCTTGGTATAGTCCGAACAAATCGCCGGCGGCGCGGGCGGCGAAGGCTTGGGAAACATTTGCCTGATAGATATCTCCGGCGGCGATCCAATCCTTGATTTTGCGGACGTTGGCCAGGAATGCTTCCCGATCGGTTACCGGCGTGAAATCCGTGACCTCCGCCTGATGAGGAGTTTCACGGAGACGGGAGGACAACTCCCCCGCTTCCTGCCAACCGATGGCGGCATGATGGAACAAGAGCATTTGCCGGTAATCCCCGAACACAAAGTCACCCTCGTAATCCACCCAACCGCATAGTCCGCCTGAAGCAATGCCACCGCGGCCTTCCGCCAGAGCCGTCCGCAATCGGGTCCGGCCCGCGGGGTCTGCCAGATTTCCCTTCAAAATGCGCGACGGACTGGCGGTGATCAGGGAAATCCCGCCACTGCTCCGGCCGGCCGAATCGAAGAATATCAATCCCTCAAGATGCCGCAATCGCGCCGCAACCTCCACCGGAGCAAGCCCGCCAAGCCGCCCCGGATCGCCCCCGGTATGCGCCAGTGATTCCGCCATCGCGCGCGAAGGCAACGTCCGGCGCCCGGCGCTGGCAAGCGGATTCCCCCGACAATCAATTTCCCGAGGTAGAGGGAGACGCCTGCGGATGATTCGCCGAACTTGCGGTGGATCGGACTACCGGATCGGGTTCGCGGTTTCGCAGTGGTTTGAGCGCCGTTCTCCGTAAGCTTGCTCCATCCGGCGATTCCGCTTTTGCAACCTCCCCCGCATGGACCCAATAAACCCCCCCGCGATACGTGGCACGGCGAAGAGTTTCGTTTCCGCGGTCCCCGAATCGCATCGTTAGAGTCCCGTCGCGCAGCTCATATATCCCGCCCGAGGTGGTGCGATCCTCAGCCACATCCGAGTAATAAGTCCTCGCAACCGTGCCACCTTCATACAGTTCGATCCGCCGGCCGCCGTGCGCGAAGCCGCCTGAGTTATCGAGAATCAACAAGGTCCGACGGTCATCAATCTGGCGATGCGGGGCGCATCCGGCCAAGATTGCCAAGCCGGATATGTATAGGTACCAGACCATTTGATGAGAACCGATAGATTTATGGAACCGGATCTCTCCGCATTCCGGATTTCCCCTCACCGCCGGGGCCGGAAGCCCATGGCGACGCGGAGGACGGCGATGGGGACGGCTGAAATGAGCAGGGCGGCGGCGGCGATTTGCCACCCGGGATAGACGCGGGCACAGCCGCCATCGAGGGCGGCGAGTGCTTGGGCGACGACCCTTTCCCGAGATACATACATGAGCGCGTTCGCGGGCATGCCGGGCGAATCCGGACCGCGGCGGGAAACCTTGCCAAACTCCGTTTTCACGGGACCCGGGCAGACGGCGAGGACCGGGATACCGTGTTCTTTCAGCTCGATCCGCAGGGCTTCGGAAAAACTGGTGACGTAGGCCTTGCTGGCTGCATACACGGCGAAATCCGGGATCGGCAACAGACTCGCGAGCGAGCTCAGATTGACGATCGCGCCGGAGCCGCGGCGGATCATGCCGGGGGCGAGCAAGTGAGCGAGGTGGGTGAGCGCCTCCACATTGACGCGCAACATGTCGCGGAGTTTCCCCCATTCGGCGGTGGCGAATTCGCCATAGTCGCCGAGGCCGGCGTTGTTCACCAGCAAATCAGGCTGGAGGCCGCGCTGGGAAAGAGTTTCCACAAGGCGCGCGCGTTCGGTTTCCCGTGTGAGATCGACCTCAAAGACGGCGATTTCGACGTGCGGGTGGCGCTGGCGGATGCGGTTCGCGAGCTTCTGGAGAAGCGGCTCGCGACGCGCCACGAGTACGAGCTTGCCGACCCGTGGCGCGATTTGAAGTGCGAATTCCTCACCCAATCCGGAGGAAGCTCCGGTGACGAGTGCGGTCGAAAAATGAAGGCGTGCGGTCATGGCGCGGTTTTTACACCACGCCGCCAGCTTACGCCATCTGCGTTTCCCCGTTCGGTCCTTGGGTGACCTGAACGATGCGGAGCGGCAGGCGGACGAGGATTTCCCCGTCGCAACCGATGTCGATGGAGTAGATGCCGGCTTCTTCGAAACGGAGGCCTTGCAGATTCATCACGATGTTCCGGGTGAGGAATGGCACGTTCTTCGGGAGCTGCACTTCGAACTCGGGCTCGATGGGCATGTTGTTCGGGTCGAGCGGCTCGCCGTCCTCGTTGATGATGTTGATGGACAGCTTGTGACGGCCGCCGTCCTCCGGCGTGAAGCAGAAACGCATCGCCAGGGCGCAGGACGGATGGACGACGGGCACGGCGCGGGCGGCGAGCGTGTCGAAGGTTCCGGAGATGACGAGCTTGCCGTTGTAGTCGGCCGCGAAGTCGCAAAGTGTGGCGATTTGAATGTCCATGAGGGATGTATTGAGTGGATTTGAATGCGCCGCGGGAACGGTTCCGCGCGACGGCCCGCTTGTCTGAGGGATCGGCGGCGGACCGTAAAGCCCAAACGGTCCGGCGGGCGGTGGCGTGGAATCGCGGATACGAAAATGCGGCCAACCCCGGAAAGGGATTGGCCGCAATTTCGAGAAAATCCCGCGGGATCAATAGCGATAGTGGTCGGCCTTGTAGGGGCCGTCCGCGGAGACGCCGATGTAATCCGCCTGCGCGTCGGTCAGCTTGGTGAGCTTCGCACCGATCTTGGCGAGGTGGAGGCGGGCCACTTCCTCGTCGAGGTGCTTGGCGAGAACCATCACCTGGCCGGCCTTGTAGGTATCCCTGTTGTTCCAGAGATCGATTTGCGCGAGCGTCTGGTTGGTGAAGGAATTCGACATGACGAAGCTCGGGTGGCCGGTGCCGCAGCCGAGATTCACGAGACGCCCTTCCGCCAGCATGTAAAGACTGTTGCCGGTCGGGAAGGTATATTTATCGACCTGCGGCTTGATGTTATCCCGCACGACGCCGGGGGCGTTGTTGAGCTTGTCGATTTGGATTTCGTTATCGAAATGGCCGATGTTGCAGACGATCGCCTGGTCCTTCATCTTCTCCATGTGTTCGAGGCGGATGATGTCCTTGTTCCCGGTGGTGGTGACATAGATGTCGCCCCAGCCGAGCGTGTCCTCAAGAGGCAGCACGCGGAAGCCTTCCATGGCGGCCTGGAGCGCGCAAATCGGGTCGATTTCCGTAACGACAACCTGGGCGCCCGCGCCGCGGAGAGCCTGGGCACAGCCTTTGCCGACATCGCCATAACCGCAGACGACGCCGACTTTGCCGGAAATCATCACGTCGGTGGCGCGCTTGATGCCATCGAGCAATGACTCGCGGCAGCCATAAAGATTGTCGAACTTCGATTTGGTGACGGAATCGTTCACATTGATGGCGGGCACCAGCAATGTGCCGGCTTTCGCCATTTGATAGAGACGATGCACGCCGGTGGTGGTTTCCTCGGAAACACCTTTCCAATCTTTTACGATAGTGGCGAAAATGCCCGGCTGCTTGCCTTTGATATCGCGCAGCAAATCCTTGATGACCTGCTCCTCGTGGCTTTCCGAAGGAGTGTCGATCCAAGTGGCGCCGTTCTCCATTTCGTAGCCCTTGTGAATGAGCAAAGTGGCATCGCCACCGTCATCGACAATGAGCTGCGGGCCGAGGCCGTCCTTGTTGACGAGCGCCTGCCAGGTACACCACCAGTATTCTTCCAAGGATTCGCCCTTCCAGGCGAAGACCGGGATTTCCCGCGCGGCGATGGCCGCGGCGGCATGGTCCTGGGTGGAGAAAATGTTGCAGGAAACCCAGCGCACTTCGGCACCGAGATCGACCAGCGTCTCGATCAGCACGGCGGTCTGGATGGTCATATGGAGCGAGCCCATGACGCGGACGCCTTCGAGCGGCTTTTCCTTGCCATACTTTTCGCGGGTGGCCATCAGTCCGGGCATTTCGTGCTCGGCGATTTCAATTTCCTTGCGCCCGAAACCGGCGAGGCCGATGTCTCTAACTTTATAATCTGTGAAGCTCATGAGTGGATGTTGTAGATTGGTTGGGGGTGGGTGGAGACTTAAGACGGCAGAGAAATCAGAAGACTTCCGGCGACCTTACAGGCCGCGAATCATCGGTTGCCATTGTCCCCGGGCTGAAGCCCGGGGCTTTGTTCCATCGGGCTTTCAGCCCATATTGGTGACATCGATTTCAGGTCTTGAGTCTTGTTGTCTTCAGTCTCAATTCCTTTTCAGCCGACCGCTTTCTTCAGTTCCGCCACCTTGTCGGTGTTTTCCCAAGGAAGATCGGAATCTTCCTTGCCGAAGTGGCCGTAGTTGGTGGTTTTGCTGTAGATCGGGCGGAGGAGGTTGAGTTGTTTTACGATGTCGGCCGGTTTGAAGGAGAAGATGGATTTCACGGCGTCGAGGATTTTCCCGTCATCGACGGTGCCGGTGCCGAAGGTTTCAACGTGGACGCTGACGGGCAGCGGGTGGCCGATGGCATAGGCGAACTGCACCTCGCAATGCGTGGCGAGGCCGGCGGCGACGATGTTCTTGGCAACATAGCGGCCCATATAGGCGGCGCTGCGGTCCACCTTGCTCGGGTCCTTGCCGGAGAACGCGCCACCGCCGTGACGGCCCCAGCCGCCGTAGGTGTCGACAATGATTTTCCGCCCGGTGAGGCCGGAATCGCCCTGCGGTCCGCCGATGACGAATTTGCCGGTCGGGTTGATGAGATATTCGGTTTCCGCCGTGAGCATATCCGCGGGAAGCACCTTCTTGATGACTTCCTCGATGCAGAATTTCTCGATTTCGTCGTGCTCCACGTCGGCGGCGTGCTGGGTGGAAATGACGACGTTGACGATGCGGGTCGGCTTGTTGTCGATGTATTCCACCGAGACTTGGGATTTCGCGTCGGGACGCAGCCACTTGGCAAGCTTCCCTTCCTTGCGGATGCGGGTGAGTTCGCGGCCGAGGCGGTGGGCGAACATGATCGGCGCGGGCATCAGCTCGGGCGTCGCGTTGCAGGCGTAGCCGAACATGATGCCTTGGTCGCCGGCGCCTTGTTCCGCGGTTCCTTTGCCGTCGGCACCGGCGGCATCCACGCCTTGGGCGATGTCCGGGGATTGGGCGGTCAGGTAGTTGTTGATGAACAGTGTGTCAGCGTGGAAGACGTCGTCCGTATTGGTATACCCGATGCCGCGGACGGCCTCGCGGACGATTTTCCCAATGTTGAGAACCTCGTCGAGCGGCTTGGTGGTGCCGGCCGTCTTGTCCTGAATCGAGGGAATCGTGATTTCACCGCCGACGACGACGATGTTGCTTTTCACGAAGGTCTCGCAGGCGACGCGGCTGTTCGGATCGAGGGCGAGGCAGGCATCGAGGATGGCGTCCGAAATGGTATCGGCGACTTTGTCCGGATGGCCTTCGCCAACGGATTCGGAGGAGAAAATGAAGTTGCTCATGGGGTGTTCGTTTTTCGTATCGTCAAATCGTGATGCGTTGATACAATCCGCCCGCCATGCCGTCAATGCTGAAATCCCTGAAGCTCCTGGCCGACCCGACGCGGCTGCGGATTTTGATGCTGATCGAGCACGAAAGCCTGTCGGTGGCGGAGCTGCAGGAGGCGCTGGGCATGGGGCAGAGCCGGATTTCCACGCAGCTTTCGCAGTTGAAAGCCGCGGGGCTGGTGACCGACGAGCGCAGCGGGAAGAACAACATTTACACGCGCACCGGCGATGCGGGGCTGATGGAGGTCGCCCGGCTGGCGGCGGCGGAGGTCCCGGAAGTCGCGGACGACCGGACGGCGCTGCGGCATCTGCTGCGGAAAAGGCGCGATCTCTCCCGCGCCTATTTCGATGAGCTGGCCGGGCGCTTCGGCAAGGACTACGTGCCGGGGCGGTCGTGGAAGGCGCTGGCGGAATCGCTTATTAAGATTTTGAATTACAAGGTGGTGGCCGATTTGGGAGCAGGCGAGGGCACGCTTTCGCAGCTTCTGGCCCAACGTGCGGAGAAGGTCATTGCGGTGGATTTATCGCCGAAGATGGTGGAATTCGGCCAGGAGCTGGCGGCCCGGAATGGATTGGCAAATCTGGAATTCCGACTTGGGGACATCGAGAATCCGCCCATCGACGACGGCACGCTCGACCTCGCGATTCTCAGCCAGGCGCTGCATCACGCCGAGCATCCGCAGCGGGCGCTGGACGCGGCATTCCGCATCTTGAAGCCTGGCGGGAGGCTGATCGTGCTCGATCTGGTCCAGCACCAGTTCGAGGAGGCGCGCGAAATGTACGCCGACCGCTGGCTGGGATTTTCCGAGAGCGATCTGGCCGGGATGCTGGAGAAACCCGGGTTTGGGGAAATCGAAATTGTCATCGCGGATCGCGAGACGGCGGCGCCGAAATTCCAGACACTGCTTGGCATCGGCGTGCGCCCGGCGTGAGCATTTCCGGGATGAAACACGCCTCCGTCGCGCTGGCCGCGCTCGCCTTCGTCGCCTGCGCGCCGTCCCCCGCCCCGTCGGAAATGGCTGTGGCTGAGCGAGTCCGGCCGGTTGTTCCCGAGCCTGAGCCGATTATTCATAAAAGCCCGCGCGCGCCAGCCGCCGGGCCGCGGGTGGCAGCGGCGGACATTTCCTCGATCCGGCTGGAAGGTGTGGCGTTCGATTCCCGCAGCCACCGGCTCGTGGTCGTGGATCAGCCGGCAGGACCGGGGTCGCGATTCGAAGACGCGGCGGGCGCGGCGCGATCGGCGGGCGGCTTCGCGGCGCTCAACGCCGGATTTTTCACGCCGGAGGGCGAGCCGCTCGGGATGGTGATTTCCGCGGGAAAATCCGCCGGGCAGTGGAACTCCGCGTCATCGCTCGGCAGCGGAATTTGGCACGAGGACGGTGCGGGAAATCCCGCGATTTCCCGCCGTGGCAGCCTGTCCCGCGGAGCCGCCGGACAGATGCGAGAACTCATCCAAGCCGGCCCGATGCTCGTGGAAAACGGCCGCGCCGTCGGCGGCCTCGATGCCTCCAAACCCAGCGCCCGCTCGATGATTTTGTGGGACGGCGGCACGCGCTGGTGGCTTGGCCGCGCATCGCCCTGCTCGCTCGCGGACCTCGCCCGCACCCTGCAAAATGGCTCTCCCGCCGGTTGGCGGGTAGGCAGCGCGCTGAATTTCGATGGCGGACGCTCGGCGGACTTGTGGATCTCCGGCGCGATCCCCGGCGGCCCGCTCGCCAGCCGCCCCCTGTGGAACAAGCCGGTGCGGAATTTCCTCGTGCTAGTCCGGCGGTGACGGTTTCGCTCCTAACGATGAATGGACAGGACCGCATCGGGTGGTATGGTTCGCGCTCTCCCCCATTCCTGAAAACCGGCTTATGAAATCCCCCGCCATTCTGCTTACTCTTGCTGCCGCAGCCGCGGTTTGCCCGCTGACTTCCTGCGCCACGGCCGGTAAGAAATCCATGGCGTTCATGGAGAAAACCACCAGCGGCGCGACCACGAAAATCGCCGAATTGGCGCAGGCCGCGGGCGATAAGATCCGGCCCGCGCGAATCCCGGTCGTCGCCGTCCGCGAGCAGGATTTGAAGAAAATGCCGACCGGCGAAGAGCGCGCGCTGGCCTTCGAAAGCAAGCGCCGCAAGCGTTCCTGGTTCTTCAGCGGCCCCGTCGATTTCCAAGAACCCACGCTGCCCGAAATCGGCGGCGGAATGGACGGCAGCCTGCTCCCGCCGAAAAATCCGTGACCCGCCGGCCGACCCGCCGGCCGCCAATCCCGGCTTGATGCGGGTGGCTTCCTGAGAATGATGCCGCGCATGTTCCGACCGCTCCGCGTCCACATTCTCCCGTTTCTGCTTTCCGCCGCGACCGTTACTTCCTGTGGCGGAAATCCGACCCCGAGGGTCCAGCGCAGCGGCTCGCCGGTCGTCCAGGCGCCGATACGGACGGCCGCCATTCCGCAGACGCCGCCGCCCGCGGTGGCCGCCCAAAGCGTGATCGTCATCGATGTCGCCAGCGGCCGCGTCCTCTACGCGAAGGACGCTGATTCGCCCCGCGCGGTGGCCAGCACGCAGAAGCTGGTGACCGCGCTCTGCGTGGTCGAAGCGGGAAATATTGACAGCTCCGTTACCATCCAAGCCATCGACGAAGCCTGCGAGCCGACCAAGCTCTACCTGAAACCCGGCGATGTATATCCGCGCCGCGAGCTGCTTAAAGTGCTGATGGTCAAGAGCGCCAACGACGTCGCCCGCGCCCTCGCCCGCGATGTGGGCGGCAGTCAGGAAGGATTCTCCGTGCTGATGAACCGGAAAGCCGCCTCGCTCGGCATGCGGAATTCGAATTTCATCAATCCAAACGGCCTCCCCGCTTCCGGCCAGTATTCCACCGCCCGCGACATGGCGATCGCCGCCCGCGCCGCCTACCGCAGCCCGCTGATCCGCTCCTTCACCGCCACGCGGGAAATGACCTTCCATTACAACGACGGCCGCACCAAGCACGTCGAAAACACGAACCGTCTCCTCAAAACCCTGCCCTACTGCGACGGCCTGAAAACCGGCACCACCAACGCCGCCGGCCGCTGCCTCATCGCCAGCGGCACGCTGAACGGGCGGTCGGTCATTTCCGTCGTGCTCAAGGACACCACGCCGCACATTTGGAAGGATTCGGAAGCGCTTCTTTCCTGGGCGCTCGAGCGGCCGGCCGCCGGTTCCTGATCCGCCGATGCCCAGCCCAGATCCCGCCGGAATCCTGCGCGAACTCGCCGCCGCCGGCTTGCTCCGCAGTCCGCGGGCGCTCGATTCCGCGACCGGTCCCCGCGTCGTCCGTGACGGGCGCGAGCTGTGGAACTTCGCCTCGAACGACTACCTCGGCCTCGCCCGCCACCCGGAAATCGAGGCCGCGCTCGTCGAGGGCGTGCGGCGGTTCGGCGCGGGATCGGCGGCCTCCCGGCTGGTTTGCGGCACGCTCCCGCCCCACCGGATTCTGGAAGAGGAAATCGCCGGGGCAAAAGGAGCGGAAGCCGCGCTGACGTTTTCCTCCGGCTACGCCACCGCGCTCGGAGTGATCCCCGCCATCGTCGGCAAGGCGGATTTCGTCATTCTCGACAAGCTCTGCCACGCCTGCCTCGTGGACGGTGCCCGCCTCTCCGGCGCGACCATCCGGATTTTCCCGCACAACGACGCCGCCAAACTCGGCCGATTGCTCCGATCGATACGCGCCAAATCCCCCGACGCCCGCATCCTCGTCGCCACCGAATCGGTCTTCAGCATGGATGGCGACCTTTGCCCGCTGCGCGAAATCCTCGATTTGGCCGACGCCCACGACGCCCAACTCCTGCTCGACGAAGCCCATGCCTTCGGCGTTCTCGGCCCGACCGGCATGGGCCTCGCCGAACGTGAGGGCCTCCAGCACCGCATCGCCTTCCAAATGGGCACGCTCAGCAAATCCGCCGGTCTTGCCGGCGGCTACCTCGCCGCCCCCCGGGACTGGATCGACCTTCTCGTCAACCGCGCCCGCTCTTATATCTACACCACCGCCCCCCCGCCCGCCCTCGCCCACGCGGCGATCCGGTCGTTGGAAATCATTCGCTCTCCCCAAGGCGCCGCCCTCCGCGCATCCCTTCGAGGCAATGTCGCCCGCCTTTCCACCGCTTCCGAATCGCCCATAATTCCGATTCGCCTCGGCACCAACGAAGCCGCCCTTGCCGCCGCCGCGGATATGGAAATCGGCGGATTTCTCGTCCCCGCCATCCGCTTCCCCACCGTCCCCCGCGGCACCGCGCGGCTCCGCGTCAGCGTCTCCGCCGCCCATCCGCCGGATGCTGTGGAAGCTTTGGCAAAAATCCTAAGCCGCTGAATTCGAACGGATTTTTCCCATCCGAGCGTCAACAATATTTTGACAGGCATATTTTGTGACGGTCCCGCCGCGCAGAGCTCGCGGCCGATTTCCGCGACCGCTCTTCCCCCTTGTCCATCCGCCGGGCGGGTCCTAGCCTCCGCGGCCCTGCCGATGACTTCCAAACCCCTTTTCCTCTACGACACGACCCTGCGCGATGGCACCCAGGGCGAAGGATTCCAGCTTTCCGGCCTCGACAAGCTACGGATTGCCAAGCGCTTGGACGAATTCGGCATCGACTACATCGAGGGCGGCTGGCCGGGTTCGAATCCGAAGGACATCGAATTCTTCCGCGAGGCGAAATCGCTGCAACTCAGCCACGCCAAGCTGGCAGCGTTCGGCTCCACGCGCCGGGCGAACGTGGCTGTGGAGGACGATCCGCAGGTGCGGCTTTTGCTGGAGGCGGAGACGCCGGTGGTCACGATTTTCGGCAAAAGCTGGGAGCTTCAGGTCACCGAGGTGCTGCGGACTACGGTGGAGGAAAATCGCGCGATGATCCGCGAAACCGTCGCGCACCTCGTGGAAAACGGCCGCGAAGTCATCTATGACGCCGAGCATTTCTTCGACGGTTACAAAGAAGGCCCGGACCACGCGCTCGCCACGCTCCAAGCCGCGGCCGACGGCGGCGCGGCCTGCCTCGTCCTTTGCGATACGAACGGCGGCACGCTGCCGGCGGAAATCGCGGAAATCTGCCAAGCCGTCCGCGCGCATCTGCCCGGCACGCCGCTCGGCATCCACACGCACAACGATTGCGAGCTGGGCGTCGCCAACGCCATTGCCGCGATCGGCGCGGGCGCGACGCAGGTCCAAGGCACGATCAACGGCTACGGCGAACGCACCGGAAATTGCAATCTCACGTCCGTCATCCCGATCGCGCAGCTCAAGCTGGGCATGGAAATCGTGCCGCACCTCGAGCAACTGCGGGATTTGTCCTATTTCGTGGACGACATCTCGAACAATCCGCATTTCGCGCGCGCCGCTTTCGTCGGCCGCACCGCCTTCGCCCACAAGGGCGGTATGCACGTGAACGCCGTCCAAAAGCTCGCGCGCAGCTATGAGCACATCGTACCGGGCAGCGTGGGGAACTCGCAGAACATCCTCGTTTCCGAGCTGAGCGGGCAGTCGAACATCCTCATCAAGGCCCGGGAAATGGGCATCCCGCTGGAAAAAGGTTCGCCCGAAGCCGCCGGGATTTTGCGCCGCGTCAAGGAGCTGGAAAATGAGGGCTATTCCTACGAAGCCGCCGGCGGATCGCTGGAAATCCTGATCCGCCGCGAGCTGGGCGATTACGAGAAGCCGTTCGAACTCAAGGAATACCACAGCAGCTTCCGCAAATACCGCGATGGCCACCCGCCCGTCTGCGAGGCGACCGTGAAGATCTCCGTCGGCGGCACCTTGGAACTCACGGTGGCGGAAGGCCAAGGCGTGGTGAACGCGCTGGATTTGGCCTTGCGCAAGGCATTACTGCCCTTTTACCCGGAAATCGCCGGAGTCTCGCTGGTCGATTACAAGGTCCGCATCCTCGACGGCCTCGAAGCCACCGCCGCGAAAATCCGCGTGCTCATCGTCTCCACCGCCGGCGACGAATCGTGGGGCACCGTCGGCGTTTCGGACAACATCATCGAGGCAAGCTGGCTCGCGCTCGTGGACGGCATCGACCTGTTCCTGCAGCGCCGGCGGAAATGACCGCGCCTGCCGACCGCAATTTCCCCATCCTCCGCATGCCGCTCCTCCCACTGCCAATTTCGCGCGGAATGATTGTCGCGATCCAGCGGATCTCGATTTCCGCCGGGCTGTTGCTGGCGATTTCCTGCCAGGAGAAATCCAAGCCCGTGGCTGCGGCCGCAATGGCGACCGCCACTATCTTGCTACCGGACGATCAGGTCCATGCCGGTTACTCCGGTTCCGAGAGCTGCCGGAAATGCCACGCGGCGGAGTTCGCGAATTGGCGGCATTCCCACCACGGCCTCGCCGAGCGCGACGTGGATCCGGACGACGCCAAGACCGCGTTTTCGCCGAAACGCACGCTCACCCACGGCGAGGACAGCTCGGAAATCTTCGTGGACGCGGACGGCTTGGCGAAAATCCTGACCGAGGGCCTCGACAAGCAGCGCCACGCCTACCAGCCGGTCCGCGTCATTGGCGTCGATCCGCTGCGTCAGTTCCTCATCCCGGCGCCCGGCGGCCGGCTCCAGACCTGCGATCTTTCCTACGATCCGGAGAAAAACGAATGGTTCGACGTCTATGGCGACGAGGTTCGCGAGCCCGGCGATTGGGGCCATTGGACCGGCCAAGGCATGAACTGGAACGCGATGTGCGCCACCTGCCACAACACCCGCGTCCGCAAAAACTACGACCCGCGCACCAACAGTTACGCCACCACCATGGCCGAAATGAGCGTGAGCTGCGAATCCTGCCACGGCCCGATGAAGGACCACGCCGACTGGCGGGAAAATCCCGCCAAAAAGGGCGCCGATCCGTATGTCCCGAAGTTCTTCCGCGACCAAGTCATGGAAACTTGCGCCGCCTGCCACGCCCGCCGCGCCGAACTCACCGGCGACCTTATTCCGGGCGAGCGATTTCACGACCACTTCAGCCTCAGCGTCCCGGACGAGACGGACACCTTCTATCCGGACGGCCAAGTGCGTGACGAGGATTACGAATACACCGCGTTTCTCGCCAGCAAGATGCACCACGCCGGCGTCCGTTGCGCGGATTGCCACGACCCGCACACCGCCAAGACGATTTCCCCAGGAAATCAGCTTTGCATGAACTGCCACGCCGGCGGCCGCACGGATTTCCCGACCGCCCCGGTCATCAATCCGACCGCGCACAGCCACCACGGCGAGGCCAGCGCGGGCAATCTCTGCACGTCCTGCCACATGCCGCAAACGACTTACATGCAGCGGGATGCGCGCCACGACCACGGATTCACCATCCCCGATCCCAAGTTGACCAAGGAAGCCGGCGTGCCGAATGCCTGCAACCGCTGCCACACTGACAAAGACGCGGATTGGTCGATCCTGGCGATGGACAAATTTTACGGAAACCGCCCGGAGCGAGCCACCGCCAGCCGCGCGCGCCTGCTTGCCGCCGCCCGCCGCGGCGATGGGGCCGCCGTGCCGGGCATGATCGCGCTGCTCGGCACCGAGCCGATCCCGCTCTGGCGCGCCAGCATTTCGCACCTGCTCACCCGCTGGGCGCTCGATCCCGCCGCCTCTGCCGCGCTGATTTCCCGACTTGGCGATGCGGATCCGCTCGTCCGCGAGGCCGCAGTCCGCGCGCTTGGCGAAGCGGTCCGCCAAAATTTGCCCGGCGTCGTGGATTCGCTGAAACCGCTGCTCGATGATCCGGCCCGCGCCGTCCGCATCGCCGCGGCATGGGTGCTTTGCGCAACGGTGGATTTGGATTCCAAAGCCGGGCGCGAACTGGTCCACATGCTTGACCTCAATGCCGACCAGCCGACCGGCCGGATGCAGCTCGCGCAGTTCGCGCTGCTCCGTGGTGACGCGCAATCATCGATCCGCCAGATGCGAAAGGCGATCGCCTGGGACCCGAATTCCCCGCCGTTCCACCACGACCTCGCCGTCGTCCTGAGCACCACGGGCGACTCTGCCGGCACCATCTCCGAGCTGGAAATCGCCATCCGCCTGGACCCGGAAAATCCGGATTATCACTACAAGCTGGCCCTCGCGCTCAATGAAGTCGGCGCGACCTCGCGCTCGACTGCCGAGATGGAGAAATCCCTCACGCTGGATCCCGGCAACGCCCGCGCTTGGTACAATCTGGGCCTCGCCCGCAGCGCCGCGAACCAGCCGCAGGAAGCCATCGAGGCTCTGCTCCGGGCCGAGGCCGCCGATGGCTCGGACGCCGGAATTCCCTACGCGCTGGCCACGGTTTACGCCCGGCTCGGCCGGAAATCGGAGGCCATGGGAGCCGCCGCCCGCGCCCTTCAGCTCCGCCCTGATTTCCCCGAAGCGATGCAGCTCATCCGCGCGATGCGATAGCTGCCGTGGCGGCGATCACCGGTCGCCGCGAGGCCCGGGCCTCAGTCCCTCGATCCAGCTTTTGATAAATTCCAGCGAGACCGTGTCCGGCGCGTTGCTCGTCACCGGCGGCATGCGCTCGGCGGGATTCGCGGCGGACATGCGGTGATAGAGAATCGATTTCTCGAGATTTCCCGGCACCACGATTTGCGCGCCCGCGATGCCGAAATTGTTCCGCACCTCGCCGCCGACGATGCCCTGTCCCGCGAGCGGCGTTTCGAAGCGCGCGTCCCATCCCGCGCCGGTGCCGCCGGGGCGGTGGCAGTGGGCGCAGTTCGCATCCAGGTACGAATGGACGCGGGTTTCGAGCGGCGCGGCGGTGTCGGAAATCGCGGACAACTTCGCATAACCGGAAATCGATTTCGCATCCGGCCGCGGGTCGAACATCCCGAGGCGGTCCCAGACGAGGAGCTGGTTTTCCGGTTTCGCTTTTACAAATTCGTAACTGCCGTTGAGCTGGCTGGTCTTGGCGCCGATGACAAATCCGCCGCCCGGCGTGTGGCACATGTAGCAAAGCCCGCGCGAGGGATGCGTCCAGGTTTGCGAGCGGCCGGCGATTTCCACCGGCTCGTCCCGGCCCTCCGCCGGCACGAGATCCGCGTCGGAGCCATCGGTCCGCCAGCGGTAGCTGAGGCCGTAGCCGAACGCGCCGGTGGCATCGAGCACCAGCACGCGGGTCTCGAGCCGGCGGCCGGCGGGCAGCTCGAATTGTTGCACGAAAACCGTCCCGCCCGGCCAGGTGTAGCCGCCGGTGGGCGCGAATCCCGCCTTGCCGCCGTCCGGCAGCGCGACCCAGCGGCGGATTTCCGCGCCATCGGCCCAGACCGTGCCGTTCAGGAAATACGGCACGACGCCGGCGCGCGGGGTGAGCTTGCGATCGGTGAAAATCCCGGTGGCGGAAAGCGTGGCGGGCAAATCCCCTTCCGCCGTGGCGGGGAATTTCAGGCCGATCAGGACAGGCGCCGATTTCTCGGCCGACGGCTTGTCCGACCGACCTTCGCCGGTCCAGCGGACGCGCCAGAGCGTGCCGTTCTTGCTCTCGGAATTCGCATCGTCCGAGCCGCCGGGTTTGCCGCCGCGCTCGATATACCAGAGCGCTCCGTCAGGCGCGATTTTCACATCCAAAGCGCGATCGATGCCGGAGGCGAAATCCATGCGTTCGGACGGTTTCGCCGGGTCGATGCATTTGATCCAGCCAGCGTAATCGCCAAAGAAATACCTGCCGGCGAACTCCGCCGGGAACGCATCCGCCCCGGGGCTGGCGGGTTGATAGAAATCCCCGCTGCATAGCGCGACGCCGCGGCCCGCGCCGTGGTCGTAGGCATATTCCGGCGCGCGATAATCCGGCGGAAGTTTGGCGTTCTTTTTCGGCGGGCCGTCGAGGTCCGGCCACCCATAGTTCACGGGTTCCGGGCGGGCGGCGGTATCGTAGCGCTCGATCTGCTCGAAGTTCGCACCGACCATGTTGATATACATCAGGCCGTCGTTCCGCACGGCCAGCGAGAAGGGATTCCGCAGGCCGAGCGCGACGATCGCACGGTTCTTCCCCCCGAACTTCCCATCATACGGATTGTCCCGCGGGATCGAGCCGTCCTTTTCCAGACGCAATACTTTACCTAACAGATTCCCGTCATCCTGAGCGTTCGCTCCGTTGGCATTCTCGCCGGTGCTGATGTATAATTTGCCATCCTTGCCGAATGCCAGTCCGCCGCCGTTGTGCCAGCCGGTTTTGGAAAGATTATCGATTTCCAGAATGATTTTCTCGCTGGCTGGATCCGCGGAATCGCCCTTCATGGTGAAGCGGCTGACGCGGTTGTTGCTGGAGCGGTGGCTCTTGTCGCCGCGGTCGCGGTTATGGGTGTGATAGATATAGATCCAGCCGTTTTTTTGGAAATCCGGATCGAAGCAAACGCCAAGCATGCCGCGCTCGTTCCAACTGTCCACGATGGCGGTCAGATCGAGCGCCGGTTTCTCCAGCAATTTGTCGCCAGCGACGACCCGCAGCAGCCCCTGCTTCTCGCAAAGAAAAAGCCTGCCGTCCGGCGCGAAAGTCATGGTCACGGGGTTCAGCCCGGTGGCGATGCGGGTTTCGGCGAAGCCGGGCGGCAGTTCCGCAGCGGGCGCGGCCGCCAGCAGCGCGGACAGGCAGAGGAAGGATTTCAATCGTGTCATCGGGCGGAGGAATAAGGTCGGCTGGCGGGATTGCCGCAGAAAAATGATGGTCCGGGAAACCGAAAACGTTGCCGGAATCCGCGTGAAAGCGCCCCGGCGGCGCGGGAGTATCCGGCGGTTCATGGATAACGGCGACCAGGCGGCGGTGGAGAAACTCCACGCGGATTACCAGCGGATGAAGGCGGAGGTGGGGCGGGCGATCGTCGGCCAGGAACAGGTGGTGGAGCAGACGCTTATGGCGATTTTCTGCCGCGGCCACGCCCTGCTCGTGGGCGTGCCGGGACTGGCGAAAACCCTACTGGTGTC
Organism: Verrucomicrobiales bacterium; assembly: GCA_038235225.1. Lineage (GTDB taxonomy): Bacteria > Verrucomicrobiota > Verrucomicrobiia > Verrucomicrobiales > Akkermansiaceae > Luteolibacter. Next base: position 12,271 of record JBBSUD010000054.1, on the reverse strand, counting down.
CACGCTGGCACAGGCGCTGGAGCTGGGCTTCAAGCGCATCCAGTTCACGCCGGACCTGATGCCGGCGGACATCACGGGCACCGACGTGCTGGAGGTGAATCCGGAGACGGGGCACCGCGGGTTCCGCTTCGTCCACGGCCCGATTTTCTCGAACCTCGTGCTGGCGGACGAGATCAACCGCACCCCGCCGAAGACGCAGGCCGCGCTGCTGGAGGCGATGCAGGAGCACCACGTCACCGTCGGCGAGCACACGCTGGATCTGCCGCGGCCGTTCTTCGTGCTCGCCACGCAAAATCCGATCGAGCAGGAGGGCACCTACCCGCTGCCGGAGGCGCAGCTCGACCGGTTTTTGTTCAACATCGTCGTCGATTATCCGAACGAGGAGGACGAGCGGGAAATCATCCGGCGCGTCACCAGCCCTTCCAATGTAAAGATCCAGCCGTTGCTCAACGCGGAGGAAATCGTCAAAATCCAGCAAATCGTGAAGCGGGTCCCGGTGGGCGACCATGTCATCGATTTCGCCGCCCGGCTGACCCGCGCGACGCGTCCCGGCGACCCCTCCGCGCCGGATTTCGTGAAGGAAATGGTCGGCTGGGGCGCGGGTCCGCGGGCGGGCATCAGCCTGATTTCCGCGGCCAAGGCGCACGCCGTCCTGCGCGGCCGCTACCACGCCACCACCGGGGATGTGGCCGCCGTCGCCGCGCCGGTCCTGCGCCACCGCGTGCTCACCACCTTCAATGCGGAAGCCGCGGGGATTTCCAGCGACGAGATCGTCCGGCGGCTCGTCGCACAGCTCGCGCCGAAGGCGGAAATCGCCATCTAACCATGGAACTGCCCGAATGCATGCGGCTGCTCCCGCCGGAGACGATGAGCGTGCTGCGGCGGCTGGAATGGCACGCGCGGAAGCGGAAAACCGGCACTCTGACCGGCCGCCACACCTCTCCGGACAAGGGATTTTCCGTGGAATTCGCCGAGCATCGCGAATACTCGCCGGGTGACGATCCGCGCAATCTGGACTGGCGCGTGATGGGGAAAAGCGATCGCCATGTCATCCGCCAATACATCGAGGAAACCAACCTGCGCGCCACGCTCGTCGTCGATATTTCCGGCTCGATGGCATATAAGGGCGACCATGCCGCCGCCGCCGATGGCATCACTCTTTCGAAGCTCGACTATGCCAAGCGCCTCGCCGCGGCGCTCGCCTATCTATACATCAAACAAGGCGATGCCGCGGGCTTGGTGACATTCGACAAAGACATCCGCACCTTCGTCCGCACCGGCAGCCGCCCGAGCCAGGTGCGGCGGATTCTGGAGGAACTCCACACCACCGAACCCGGCGCCGATACCGACGTGGGAACCGTGCTGCACCGCGTCGCGGAGCGCATCCCGAAGCGCGGGCTGGTCATTTTAATCAGTGATCTATTCGACGATCCGGCGAAAATCGTGGAGGCGCTGCATCACTTCGATTTCCGCCAGCACGAGCTGGTGGTATTCCATATCCTGGCGGAGGAGGAGCTGACATTTCCGTTCAAGAGCTTCCAACGCTTCAAGGATTTGGAAGGCATCGGAGCAATGTTGAAAATCGATCCGCAGGCCGTGCGCGCCGCCTATCTGGACAAGCTGCGGGAGTTTATCAAAACGATTTCCGCCACCTGCGGCCGCATGCGCGCCGACCACATCCCGGTAAATACCAGCACGCCGCTGCGGGACACGCTGCTGAGGTATTTGGGCGCGAGGAAATGAGCGGGTGGCGGAATGAATCCGTCCTTACAGCACGACGCCGGGATGGATCCGGCGGATGGCGGCGATGGCGGCGGGTAAATCGGGATCGAGCCCGGCCGCGAGCCGCCAGTGGGCGGCGATGATGGCGGAGCGCTGGAGGCCGAGCTGGCAGTGAATGTAAACCCGTCGTTCCACTGCCCGCTGAAATCCGATGAATTCCACCGCGAGGAGGATTTGTTCCGCGCTTGGCGGCACGAGGTCGAGCACGGGAATGTTGAAATAGAAGCAGCGCTCGCGGAAGGCGGCGGGGGCGTTCGACTCGGCGGTGAGATCGAGCACGGCGAGCGGGCCGTCATCGGCAAGCGCGGCGGCCTCGGCGGGTGTGGGCTTCCGGCCGAAGCGGACGCCACCCGAGATTTCGCGCCAGCCGGGTTCGGAGCGGAGCCATTTCCGCTGATAGAGCCAGGTCGCGAGGATGACGGGAAGCAGGCACCATTCAGACGAGGGCGACATGCAGCCGTTCTGTTTGCCGAGCACGCTCGCGCGGCCGGTAGCGTAGGCGATCGCCACGATGCCGAGCGCCACGGCGGGCCATGCAAAGCCGAACCACAGCGAGGAAAACCCGGCGCAGGCGAGCGCGCCGCCGCCGTAGCGCAGCGCGAGTTTGCGCGATGGCGTCGGGGTGTCGATCTGGCGCGGATCGCGAATCAGCGCGGTGACCAGCCAGCCCATGAGAAATCCGGTGGCGACGTCGATGACATGGTGCTGCCAGACGAGCAGCGTGGAAATCCCGATGAGCATGAACCAGACCTTCGCGATTTTCCGCAGCAGGCCGGTGAGGTGCGCGCCATAGAAAACCCAGATCAGCGAGCGCAGGCTGATGTGCAGGGACGGCGCGAGATTGTAGGGCAAATCGTTATGATAGAGCGCGCGAAACAAGGGCGCGGTCCAGCCATGGGGTTCGGGGCGGGTAATGCCCATTTGCAAGGGAAATAAGAGAAAGCACGCGCCGCTGAGGATGGTTACGGCGAGCAGACGCTTGGTGAGGAGATTCAGTTCCAACCTGCTGGAACAAAGGAAAAACGAACCGCAGAACAACAGATCGAGCGACCAATACGGAACCACCATCTCCGGGACGAACGGAATATGCCTTTCCCATTCCCACATCCACACGCCCACATCGGCGCGGCGGGAGGTGATGCCATTGCACCAGCCGTAAATCAGGATGAACGCCGCTCCGCACAGCGCCAGCCGCCAGAGGGCCGGCCATACCAAGTTTGGCTCGCGGGTCACCATACGTGAATTACTCAACGCAGATCATGGGGATGAAGGAGGACAGCGGTAGAAGATTCTTTTTAACCACAGATGACACAGATGTACACAGATGAAGAGGGATGGGATTTGGATTTGGATTTTGGAAACCAGATGATTCGTTTCAATCTGAATTCCCCATCTGTGTAAATCTGTGTCATCTGTGGTTAATTTCTTATTCCGGACGCCTCGCGAGAGTTACGGTGAAGATGCCGAAGTCGTCGATCCATTGGGCGGATTTCACGAAGCCGGCTTCGGTGGTGAGGGCGTCCATTTCGGCTTGGGGGCGGCGACGCATGATCCATAGATGGCCATCGCGGTTGGTGAGGGTGCGGGCGATGGTTTCGACCTGCGGGTGCCAGGGCTGGCAGGTGTAAATGAGCCATCCGCCGGGGGCGATGGCGGCGTGGAGGCCGCGCAGGGAATTGGCGATTTTTGCGTTGTCCGGGAAGAGTTCGTAGAGGCCGGAGACGATGGCGAGCGATGGCTTTGGCTCCACCGCGGCGAGCGAATCGGCATCGAAGGCATCGCCGCGGCGGTGGTCGATGCGGTTGGCGAGGCCGCGTTCGGCGGCGGCGGCGCGGCCGGCATCGAGGGCCGATTCGCTCCAATCCCGGCACAGCACGCGGAGGCCGGCGCCGTGCTCGGGGTCTTCGAGGATGTCGAGCAGGTAGCGGCCCGCGCCGCCGGCGATGTCCATGATTTCCAAGGGCATGCCGGCCCGGCGGATTTCCCCGAGGGCGGCGCGGAGTGCTTCGAGCAGGTAGGCGCGGCGCTGGCGGATGCCGCGCCAGCCGATGGCGTCGAGATAGCCGCGGTCGATGATTTTCCCGAGGCCGAGCGAGCCGCGGGCTTGGTCTTGATAGACGTGATCGAGCGATTCGCCGGAATCGAAGCCGGTGGCGTGGCCGATGCGGATGCCTTCGCTCAATTTCCCCAAAGTGCCGAGCAGGGCGCGCTGGATGGCGAAGGAAGCACCGCGCGGCGAGGGCGCGGGAAGCGGCTTTTTCAGCGCGGCGTATTCGGCGTTCGTGACCGGGTAGGAGAGGTCGGCCTCGAGGTGCGGAGGCGTGAAATCGGCGAGGCAGCGGGCGGCGAATCGGCGGATTGCGGCGGTCGCCTCGTCGCGGCAGGTGTCGTGGAAAATCGCGTGGCGCGCCCCCTTGAGCGTGAGGTGAACCTTCTGCTCGCCGCCGTAATTCCGATAAAAATCGCCGATCGCGCCGGATTTCACGACGCGGTCGGCACCGGCGGAAAAGAGCAACAGCGGCCGATCCATCACGGCGGCATCGGCGATGACGCGCTTGCCGGCATCGAAAAGATCGACCAGAACGCGGGCGGAAATGTCCTTGGATATCAGTGGGTCGGCATCGTAAGCGGCGGCGGCGCGGGGGTCGCGGGTGAGCCAGTTTCCACGAACGTAGCTGGTGATGGTGGCGCTGGGCCGGATTTTCTGAAGCACGCGGATGCCGGCGAGCGCGCCGGGGATTTTCAGGTCCACATCGAAGGCCGGGGTGGCGAGCACGAGGCCGGCGATGCGCGGGGCGAAATCGTGAATCCAGGTGGCGGCGACCACCCCGCCGACGCTGTGGGCGACGATGACGGATTTCTCCGGGACAAGGCCGTGGGCAGTCTGGAGATGGTGGAAAAACGCGTCGAAATCGCGGACATACTGCATGAAGCCGGGCGCATGGCCGCGCTCGCCGGGCGATTGGCCGTGGCCGCGGGCTTCCCAAGCGAAGATGGCGGTTGCGGGCATTTCGAGGCTGGGAATCACGCTGTCCCAACGGTCGGCATGCTCGTGGCCGCGGTGAAGGAGGACGAGCGCGCGGGTGGCGCCTTCGGTATTCCAGGCCTTGTAGTGGAGGGAAAGTCCGTCGGCGGTGGGGAACTGGTGGCGGGCGCTCATGAGGGGTTTTTTAGGGTTCGGGCGAGGCTGGCAATGCGGCGGTAGCAGGTGATGGCGATGCCGAGGCAGATGCCGGCAAGGCCCCATTTCAAGACGGGGAGCCAAATTCCGGCTAAATCGAGCGCAAGCATGACGGCGCAGAGAAACGTGGCGGCGGCCATGCGGTGCGGCTTGGCCATCGGTCCGCGGAAATCGTGTCGGCCGGTCAGCCCGGCGCCCATCGCGCGGAGGTAGGCGGTGGCGATCGCCCCGCAGGCGGCGGCCCAGCCGAGGGCGATGCTCCACGATGTGCCGCCGGCATAGCCGAGCGGGACGAGGATGAAGGCGTCCTCAAGGCGGTCCGGGAGTTCGTTGAAAAGCTCGCCGGTGGCCGATTTCAACCCGCCCTCCACGGCGAGCATGCCGTCCATCATGTTGCAAAGCAGACGGCATTGGATGCCGGACGCGCCGAGCAGCCAGAAAATCCAGCCATGCGAGCTGGCCGGCGCATGCATGATGGCGGCACCGGCCCCGGCGGCGCAGAAGATGCCGAAGGTCGAAACGCCATCGGGCTTCACGCCGGATTTCAGCAAAATCCGTGAGAAATGACCGGCCCAAGCGGAGCCGCGGGTTTTTAAGGGGCGGCGGGTTACGTCGGATTCGCTCACATTCGCGAGATTGGTTAGCGATCCCGCCAAGTCAATCCGGCAGCGGGGCGGACGGTCTCGCTGCTTGGGGAGTTTCCAGCCGCGAAAAGGCGGAAAAATTCGCAAAAAAAGGTGCTTGGAGGGTTCTTGAGAACCGACCCCAAATTGCGCTCGTTCGTGAGGATTCTCGCGCCCTTTTTGCGCCTTAAGCCCGCCGGTCACACCAATGCATCGGCGTTCAATCCGGCAGCAGTCGGCGGGTCACTCGCCGGTCCAGAACCAGTTCATTTCCACAGCGATATCCGGGTGGATGCTGTGGTGGACCGGGCATCCGCGGGCGGCGCTTTCGAGCAAGGCGCGGTCGGGGTGGCTGGCGGCCAGCGGCAGGGAAATGTCCAGTTCCAGCCGGGAAATCCGCCGGGGCGGATCCGCGGACATGTGCTTGCGGACGGTAACGGTCATGCCTTCCACGGCGATTTCCTTCCGCCGGGCGACGATGCCAATAATCGTCGCCATGCATGCGCCGAGCGAGGTGGCCAGCAGGTCCGTTGGCGAGAAATCCTCACCGCGGCCTTGGTTATCGACCGGGGCGTCGGTGGCGAGGGTGGCGCCGGATGGCAGGTGGGTGGCGCTGCAGTGCAGATCGCCTTCGTAGCGGAGTTGGATTTCGACCATGTCGGCCGGATCATTCCTCCTTCGGCGGGACTTTCGCAAGCACCACGCGGAAGCCATAAATGGCGTCGCGATAGGACGGGGGCACAGCATTGCGGGAGCCGGAGAGAAGGTTTTCCGCTTGGTAGGTATTCCAGCCGCCGCCGCGCAGCACGCCGAACTCGTCCTTGCCGACGGTCGAGTATTCGTCATCGACCCACTCCTGGGCATTGCCACTCAAGTCGTAGAGGCCGAATACGTTCGGCGGGAACGAGCCGACCGGCGAAGTGTGCACGAAGCCGTCCTCATAGCCGGGAATCGTGCGGTCCGCCGGGATGCCAGGAGCGAGGGCCGCAGTCATGTCGGCGAAATTGCCGTTGATTTCATCCGTCCGCAGCCATGCCATGCCCCATGGGTAAATCCGCGGCTTGCGGGCATCCCGCCAGCCGGGACTGATGCCTTCCTCCTCCTGCAGGCCGACCATCATGCTCCATTCCAGATCCGTGGGCAGGCGATAGACGTGGGTCTGGGCGATGCGGTCGTCCTTGCGCTCCTTGCGGGTGAGCCACTTGCAGAAAGCGCGGGCGTCATCGCGCGTGACGTTGACGACAGGATCGTCCGGCGTTTGCGGGAAATCCGGCGCGGGGGCGGCCTCGTGTTTGGAACCGTGGATGAATGCGGCGTAATCGCGAACGCGGGTTTCCCAAATTGACACCATCAGGTCCTGCCCGAGCGGCGCGAACTTCATGCCAATGCCATTCTGCCAGTCTTTCCCGAAGACAACGCCGAGGCTTTTGTCGAGCCGGAGGGCGCGCTCTACGGTCTGGCCGTCGCCCACGGTGATTTCCACGGTTTTCGGCTTGTAGCCCTCCGCGACGAGGTAGAGCTGCCATTCGCCTGGTTTGATGCGGGTGCCGGCGAGGGATTTCGCGGAACCGACGGAGACGCGCATGGCGGGGTCCGAAACCGGGTTCATATAGATCTCCACGTCGGCCGGATCGGTGGTCAGCGCGATGCTGCCGTAGGCAAGCTTGCGGACCAGCAAGCGGAACGGGCGCAGGCCGTCGCGGCGGGCGCGGGCGGGGATTTGCGTGGCATCGAACTCATCGTCCCGCAAGACGACGACTTCGTTCTCCGGCGCGAGAAATCCGCGCTCCACTCCGTCGCGGCGGAACCAAACACCATAAGCTTCCGCGGCGGAGGCGGAGGTGAGGGCGAGCGAGACCGGCCGTTCGTTCTCGGTGGTGTCGAGAAATGTGGCGGATTTCACCGGGATTTTCGTGGCGGAGGCGTATTTTTTCCAATCCGCGGCACCCACGCAGCCGATTGCGCGGTGGCCACCGGCGGCAGGGAGATACGGATTTCCCAGTTGATCGGTCCAGTTTTCGCCGGGCTGCGGCGGCGTGTAAAATTCCAGTTTCGCCAGCAGCGCGAACGGCTCGCGGGTGACGCTGGGCGGCACGGTGCCGGTCAGCTTGCGCTCGCGGTAGTTCCGCTTCCGCACGACAAACGAATATTTCTCCCCGACAGTGACGGGCACGAAAAGGCTGTTGGTAGTGCCAAGCAGCTCGCCCTTGGAGTCATAAACATCGGCGCCTTCCGGGGTGCTCGTGATCTTCAATTTCCCCGTCGCCAGTTTCGGCGCGACCGGACGGATCGCTACCAATTCCCGCACCCACGGCTCGTCTTTCACGGCTTCCCACCCGAGCCAAATCAGGAAGCCGGCGATGACAGCGGTGGTCGCCCACACGGCCGCGCCGGAATGACGGCGGCGCTTGCCGCGCTGGAGCCGGCGCAGCGAATCCGCCAGTGCCGCGGCGCTGGAAATCTTGCGCTTGGAAATCCGCGGCTCGCAGATCTCGCAAACAATCCGGTTCAGCTCCAGCCAGCGCTTGCGATCAGTGCCTCCCGGCATTTTTTCCGGCAAATCCGGGAAGGACATGCGGTCGTTCCCGGTGGCGATTTCATACAGCACCTTGCCGAGGCTATAGACGTCCGCTTGGGACGATCCCGGCCCTTCCGGCGGGACGAATCCTTCGGTTCCGACAAAGGTCCGCTGGCCGCGCGTGGCGACCAGACCGATGTCCGCCAGCTTGGCGCGGCCGTTGACGAAAATGATGTTGGACGGCTTCACATCGCGGTGCGCGAGGCCGCGCTCGTGGAGGTGGTCGAGCGCCTCGGCGAGCCGCAGCCCGACATCGATGCAATCGCCGATGCTCCACTGGACGCCCGGGCCTTGGTGATTGTCCGCCCGCAACGTCCGCGGTTCGTATTCCACCGGGTTGATGTCCTGCCCGGTGCGGACGTCGTCGCCGATTTCCATCACGTAGTAATAGAAGGTGCTCCCGTCCTGACTCCGACCGACGTGGAGGATATTCACGAGCGCCGGGTGGTCGCGCGACATCGGCTCGAATTTCAGAATCCCCTCGAACTCGCGCTCGAAGCCGCGCACGTCTTCGAAATCCTCGCGCCAAACCACTTTCACCGCCCGCAGCGCGCCGGTTACGCCGCGCGCCAGCCACACCTCGCCATACGCCCCGCCGCCGATCTTCCGCAGCACCTCGTGGTCGGGAATCGCGGGATGCGGGCGGATTTTAATCGGCATCGTCTTCTTCTTCGAGTTTGGCCAGTTCGCGCTTCAGCACCGCGCCCACCCGGTGCTTGGCCAGATAAACCTGCGCCATGCTCACGCCGAGCTGGTCTTGGACGCGCCGCGCGTCCCACTGCTTCACGACATAGCAATCGAAAATCTGATACTGCTTCGGGGACACCTGCGCCTTCACTCGGGACAGAGCGGCGTCGGCCACGTTTTTTTTCCATTCCACATTCCAAAGCCGCGACAGCACGTCGCCGTTCGGGTCCTCGACGCGGTCGATCACCGCGGTCTTCCGGTCGCTTTCCCAGTCCCCCACCAGCATCGCGGTGTCCTTCTTGCGCTTGCGGAACTGGTCGTTGATGCGCCACCGGGTCATGTTCATCAGCCACGTCTTGAACGACCCCTGCTCCGGGTCGTAGAGCTTCTTCTTGCTCTGCTTGGCGATCGACAAAATCGTCTCCTGCACACAGTCGAACGCCTCGTCCTGCCGCAGTCCGGCCTTGATCGCCACCGAGTAAATCAGGCGCCAGTAGGTTTGGTAGAAATCGTCCCAAGTCCGCTGGTCCTCCCAGTTGTCGAGCCGGGCGATGAGGCTTTTGCGCGTCTTCGCGTAGGCTTGGGTAAGCACTTCCTCGCGCGCCTGGGGTTTCTCGGGAGTTTCGGAATTCGGGGGTTTTTCCTCGTTGGCCTCGGACATTGGGAAATCCTTACCCGATTCCTCCGCCGCTGTCTTTCACGGATTCCGCGTATTCCCAACTCATTGACTATTAACGATCCGTTTCACCCTACGCGATCGCGTATGCCCTCTGAAAGGCCGGTTCGGACGAATTCGCTTACCTCCTCGAAAATCTGCCGATACCGTCCCGCCGTCTCAACTCAACCGTGTTCAGGATTTCACCCGAAGTCCCGGACTCCCCCCACGGAGAGCCATGTCAGTCACTACATCCCCACCTTTGAATCCATCGCAAGCGGTGGAACGCATCCGCGAGATCATCGTCGGACGCCAGTTCGATCGACTCGAGCAGCGCGTCACCCGGCTGGAATCCGCGGGACCGGCCGCGCCATCCTCTCCCGTCGAGGACGGACGCCTTGCCGGGGAAGCCCGGCTGGCCGAGCTCAAGCAGGACCTCCACCGGATCATCGATGCCGAACGCTCGCACACCGACGGCCAGATCGCCGGCTGTCGGGGAGAAATCCAGCGGCTTTCCGCGCGCATCCAGCAGATCGCCGCGGCCAACGCCACCGCGGCAGCCGGTCCCGGCGTCCGGGAGCTGGAGCAAAAGCTCGGCGGCTGGCTGGCCGGCTGGCAGCGCTCGCTCCACCAGCATCTCGGCGAACGCGACGATCGCCTCGCCGACCAAATCCGCGGCGAAGTGGCCACCCTCTGGGCGGAGACGGAACGGCAAATCACCCGCGTGGAATGCCGCATGAGCGACCGCGAGGCCGTGGAAGAGCGCTTTCGCCGCATTGCCATCGCCGCGCGCGCTCTCGCGGATTGCGCTTCGCCCGCCGTCGTTGCCGAGGAAAATCGCGCCTCCCGCTGAAATGTCCTCCGCCCGCCGCACCCTGCCGCCCCTGCCCTCCCGGATGCCCGCGGAACCGTGCTCCGCGCCCGAGCCACAAGCGCCAGCCCCGGAATCGACCTCCCCCCCGGCGCCGGCCGCCGCGGACGCGGAAATCCAACAGGCGCGGTCCGCCGGGGAATCAGCGGATTTCACCGATGCGGACCTGCACGCCGCTTTCGCCTCCTTGCTCGACCAGATTTCTCCGCAGACCGGATTTCCCACCCAGCTCCCCAGCGATTCCTCCCTCGAACCACTTCTCCGCGCCACCGTCCGCCGCGCGCTCGCCGAGCATTCCCCGACCGTCCGGCCGTTCCACGCGCCCGGCGCCCTGGACCGCTGCCTCTGGCACCTGCGCGCCCTCGTTTCCAGCCGCAGCTACGAGGAAATCCTCTTTGAGAAAACCCGCCGCTTCCAAATCTTGGAAACCTTCCTGCTGGATGCCTCCAGCCTCGCGCTCGTCTCCTACGCCAGCTCGGATCCCGCCCGCCACGCCGTCCCGAAGCGCGTCGCCAACACCGTCACCCGCCTCGCCACCCGCGTCCGCCGCGAGGATGGCACGATGCGCGAACAATTCGAGCTGCCCGAGAGCCGGAACGCCGTCGCCCTGGCGGGAAAATTCGTCGTCATGCTCGCCATTGTCCGCGGCCGGCCGAACGAAATGGTCCTCGCAGATCTCGCCTTCGCGCTGCGCCGCATCGAGGACCGGTTCCACGGCCAATTCCTCCACCCCGGCTCCCCGCTCCTCCACCCGCTCCAGCCGTATCTCGAGGATTGCCTGCTCATCCAGTCGCCCGGCGGCGCGGCCTGATTCCGCCGGCGCTTTCGCGAAATAGGGTTCGCCACCCCGGCGGCGTTTGCGAAGCTCGCGCCGACCGTGAAAGAAGAACCCTGCAATCCCGCCTGCCCGGAATACGAACTCGCCGCCTTCGCCCACCTCGCCCGCCAGGTCCCGAATATTGATCGAGCGATCGCGGAAATCGCCCGGTTTTCCGCCGAGCTGACGCTGCCAAAAGGCACCATCCACATCATCAGCGACGTCCACGGCGAGGACAAAAAGCTCCGCCACGTCATCAACAACGCCTCCGGCACGCTCCGCCCGCTTGTCGAGCGCCTGCTCAAGGACAAGATGCCGCCCGAGCATTTCGAGGAATTTCTCAAGCTCATTTTCTACCCCGCCGAGGTCGTTGTCCGGCTGGAAACGAGCCTGCGCGATTTCGCGGAACGCAAGGCCTACGCCATGCGCACGCTCCATCCGCTCTTCGATGTCGTCCGCGAACTCGCAGCCCGGCGCAGCCTCAAGCACGCCACCCGGCTTTTCCCGGAGCAATATAGGGAGCTGTTTGTGGAAATCCTCCACGCCCCGTCCATCGACCGGGACACCCGCTACATCGAGGCGATCGTGGACACCCTCGCCCGCCGCAAGCGCGTCCTGAATCTCATCCACCTCACCTGCCGCCTGATCCGGAATCTAGCCATCGACGAGCTCATCATCGCCGGCGATTGCTGGGACTGCGGCCCCCGCGGCGACCGCGTCGTGGACTACCTGATGCAGCAGCCGAACGTCTCCTTCGTTTTCGGAAATCACGATGTCGCCTGGCTCGGCGCCTGCCTCGGCCACGAAGCGCTCGTCTGCCACGTCCTCCGCGTTTCCCTCCGCTACCGCCGGCTCTATCAGCTTGAGGAGGGCTACGGCATCCCACTCGCCCCGCTCGAAGCGCTCACCCGGGAAATTTACCCGGACGATCCCGCCGATTGCTTCCTGCCTAAAGGCACCGGCCTGCGGGAAATGGCCACCGTCGCCCGCATGCAGACAGGCGCCGCGATCATGCAGTGGAAGCTCGACGGCCAGGCCATCGGCCGCCATGCCGAGTGGGGCATGCAGCACCGCATG
>JBBSUD010000053.1:0-35136 GCA_038235225.1 Verrucomicrobiales bacterium | reverse complement strand
TGATCGATACAGCGAGCCATGCGGCACCGCTTGTGAGGAAAAACATCACAGGATGGCGCAGCGAGCGGTCGATTCCGGCGCGCAGCAGGGCGTCCTGTTCGGTGGTGGTGGGGATGGCGGAAGACATCGGCTTTGGATGAAAGATGGGGAAAGGGAAAGTTACGGTTTGGTGAGATCGCCGACCTTGAGCATCGGCTTGCCAACCTCACCCCGCAGTGGCGTGACCATTTCCGGCTTCACGCCGGATGCCTTGTTGCCGAAGCTGTTGCGGATGTAGGTGAGCACACCGGCGATCTGCTCGTCGGTCTGATAGGACAGCGGCGCCATGCCCGCGGGAGGATTGTATTCCTTGCCCGCCACCGTGATCGGTCCTTCCAGGCCGCGGAGCTGGATTTTAATGAGATTGGAAATCGGGCCGACGACCCAATCCGAGCCGGCGAGCGGCGGCGCGATGACGGTCCCCTCGCCTGCTTGGCCGTGGCACGCGGCACATACGAGGAACTGCGCCTTGCCCACTTCCATCAGCGCGGGATCCGGCGCTTCAGCGGCGGCGGGCGCGGCATCCATGGCGCTGGTATCGACGGCCGGGGCGTCGGCGAGTTTGTTCGCGGTTTCCGAGCCTGGCACGATCTGCTCCGGCTTTTCAACCGCGGCGGATTTCCAGCCGGCGAGCTTGGCACTCACCGTGGTGATGCCGATTTCAAGAGACTCCGGCGTGATGTTCGCAGCCTGCGCGGCGTCGATTTTGGCGCGCGTTTCGTAACGAGGCTTCGCGGCAGCCTCTTCCATGGTGTCGGGAGCCTCGTTCTTGAAGAACCAGATGACGCACAGAAGCGCGGCGAAAATCAGGAAGGTGCCAAGCCCCCACCAGAATGTAGCGATGCGGAGGAGCGGGTTGTCGCGAGTGGGGTCCATGAAGAAAGGAAGGGAAAATCAGTTGGAAACGCCGGCCGACTCGAGAATGCGCGGGTCGCGGTTTGGGTAGAGCGAATGCTGGCCAAGGGCGCGGATCACAAAGAACACAAAAGCCGCGCCGATCGTCACGAATGCGAGGATGTCACCCCAGAACGCTCCGGGTATGGAAACTTGGATCGCACCAAAAACACCGGGATCGATGTTGCCTAACGAAACTCCGCGCTCCGGAATCACGATCAGGTAGTGGTCGAGGGCGTGCATGCAGAGGGTATAGACGCAGACGATCGAGAGCAGTTTCGGATTCCGCTTCAGCCACGCCTGAAGCAGCACGACGAAGGGGATGACGAAGTGGCCGAACAGGAGGAAATACATCGCGGTGTTCCAGTTGCCGGTATTCCGGATGAGGAAATAAGAGGTTTCCTCGGTGATGTTCGCATACCAGATCAGGAAGAACTGCGAGAAGGTGACGTAGGCCCAGAATACCGTGAACGCGAACAGCAGCTTGCCCATGATATGGAAATGCTCCGGGCCGGTGACGTTCTTGAGGTGGCCCATGCTTTTGAGCCAGGTGCAGACAATGATACCCACTGCCATCGAGTTGAGCGCCGCGCCGGCGAAGAGATAGACGCCCCACATGGTGGAATACCATTTGTAGTCCAGTCCCATCGCAAAATCGAAACCGGTGAAAGTGATGGTGAGCGCGAAAATGATGAGCGTGTAGCTCGAATGGAAGCGCGCCTTGAGCAGCCTCCGGGTGCCGGGATTCGGATCGGTGTCCTGATCGGTGGAAAGCTTGCGCAGGCCGATGATCACAAGGCTGAAGATGATGCCATAGAATGCCATGCGCCCATACCAGAAGCCTCGGTTCATGAACCAGTATTTCGCGGACAGGAGATGCTCGTGGTGGTGGAGGTGTTCCTTCACGGAGCCGGGAGCGGCGCGATGGATGTTCATCCATTCGTAGAGATAATGTTGCACTTGCGGGAAGAGCAGCGGGATGCAGAAAAGGAACATCCACGGAAAGGTGGATCCGACGTTCTCGAACACGCGCCGGACCGAAGTTCCCCAGCTTGCATTGGAGACATTGTGCAGGAGCACCCAGAACACGGCGCCGATCGAGAGCGTGAGATAAAAGTAAAATGCGAACAGCCACGAATAGGCATAGGTGCCGAGGAAGTGCTTCCCGAAGATCCCGAAGAACGTGAGAATGCTGACGAGGGAGCCGATCGCGGCGACGATCATGGCGGCGCTCTTGATCTTCGCCACCCGGGAGTGGTCGAGGTGGTCGCCGTTGATCGCGATGTCTGCGGATGTGACGTGGTGGGCCATTTCGATAAAAATTCGGGAAAATGTGTTACTTGGCAGCGGTCTGCGCCTCCTTGGCGGCCTGCAAGGCGCGGACATAGGAGATAATCGCCCAGCGGTCGCGCACCGGAATGTTGTATCCATAGGCGCCCATCTGGCCCTTGCCGTGGGTGATGACATCGAAGATGCGGCCGTTCGGATAGGCGCCGATCTTGAAGTTGTCCATGTGGAAATTGGCGATTCCCGGCACGCCGTATTGGCTGGTCACACCCTGCCCGTCTCCGGATTTGCCGTGGCAGACGGCGCAATAAATTCCGAACCGCTCGTGGCCGCGCTCGACCAAGGCGCGGGCGGCGCCCGCTTCGCCCAGCAGCAATTCGTCGGGCATTCCGTCGCCGTAGTAATCGCCCACCCGGCCGGAGTAATAGTAACCCGTCTGTCCGCTGAATTCGTATTCCGGAATGCCGCCGATCACACGATCGCCTTCTTCATTGAGGCCCCGCGGCTGGGTGCCGGTGACCGGAAGGCGGCTGCCCACGCCGTTCGCGAAGAAATCGTCCGGCTTCTGGGCTTTGATTTTGTCCTGATCGTCCATGTCCGGGAAGATCCGAATCGGCGGCTTGGAGAAATGCTGTCCGCGGAACCCGAAGATTCCGACGACGAGCATCGCGATCAGCGCGTAGGCGAGGAAGAAATAGCGCATCTGGAGTTATAGATAGGAAATTGAATTGGAACGGACCTCAGTCTTCTTCTTCGACCAGCTCGATGTTCGCGCCGCCGATTCCGGCGAGCAGGTCGCGGGTGGCGTTGGGGCTGAATTTCGGATCGCGCGCCTCGATGGCGATAAAGAATCCATCGTCGGTGGCGCGGTGGAACTGGCGGCTGCCGAAGAGCGGGTGATTCAGCCGCGGGAGCTGCATTAGCGCGAGCAGGCCGAACAAGGTGGTGAAGCCGGAGAAGAGAATCGTCAGCTCGAACATGATCGGGAAGAACGCCGGCACGGTGAAGATGTTCGCCGGTTTCGCCTGCACCACGGTCGGATAGATCACGACCTGGGTGGTGTAAGCCAGGGTGAACGCGGTGATCGTGCCGGTGAGTCCGCCGAAGAACACGAACCAAGGCAGGATCGAGCGGCGCAGTCCCATGGCCGCGTCGAGCCCGTGGATCGGATAGGGCGAATAGCAATCCCACTTCCGGAAGCCGGCCTCGCGAACCTTGTCGGCGGCCTTGTAGAGTGCGGATGCGCTCTTGAACTCGGCCAGGTAGCCATAAACGCGTTTGCGGGTGGTGCTCACTTTGACAGGAAAGATTAAAGATTGGGAAAACTCAGATGCGCGGAGCGGCATTCATCCGCGTGTCGGTATGCTCGTGCTGATAGGACGCCTCGCGGGTGGTGCCGTGGTCGGGGTGCTCCTGCTCGTCGTCGAAATGCGGATTGGATTCCAGCAGGGTCCATTTCACTTCGGCAATGTTGATGCAGGGCAGGAAGCGCAGGAACAACAGGAAGAGCGCGAGGAAGAGTCCGAGTGTGCCAACGAAGGTCATCAGTTCCACGCCGCTGGGGTAGTAGTATTTCCAATCCGCCGGCAGGAACATGCGGGCCAGGGTGGTGACGATGATGACGAAGCGCTCGAACCACATGCCCGCGTTGACGAACATGGAAATCACCATGATTACCCAAAGATTCTCCCGGCACCATTTGAACCAGAAGACCTGGGGCGAGAGCACGTTGCACGTCATCATGCTGGCATAAGCCCACCAGTAGGGGCCGGTGATGCGGTAGCGGAAGGCGTCCATTTCGTAAATCGCGCCGGAGTAGAACGCGACGAAGAGCTCCATGAGATAGGCATAGCCGACGATCGTGCCGGTCAGCAGGATGATCTTCGCCATGTTGTCGATGTGCTTCATCGTGATCATGTCCTGCAATCCATAGATGAAGCGGGCGGGAATCATGATGGTGAGCACCATGGCGAACCCGCCGAAGATGGCGCCGGCCACGAAGTAGGGCGGGAAAATGGTGGTGTGCCAGCCGGGGACGATCGAGGTGGCGAAGTCGAAGGAAACGACCGAGTGGACGGAAAGCACCAGCGGCGTCGCCAGCGAGGCGAGGAGCAGATAGGCCATTTCGTAGTGGCTCCACTGGCGGTTGCCTCCGCGCCAGCCCAGCGAGAAGATTCCGTAGAGAACCTTGCGGATGCCGGGTTTGCAGCGGTCGCGGACGGTGGCAAGATCGGGAACCATGCCGAGATACCAGAAGATCAGCGAGATGGTGAAATAGGTGGAAACTGCGAACACGTCCCACAGCAACGGCGATTTGAAGTTCTGCCAGATGGCGTTGGCATTCGGCACCGGCGCGAGAAACCAAGCCATCCATACCCGGCCGACGTGGAAGGCCGGGAAAATACCGGCGCACACCACCGCGAAAATCGTCATGGCCTCGGCGGCGCGGTTGATGGAGGTCCGCCAGTTCTGCCTGGTTAGGAAAAGCACCGCGGAAATGAGGGTGCCGGCGTGGCCGATACCGATCCAGAAAACGAAGTTGGTGATATCGAACCCCCAGAACACCGAGTTCGACATACCCCAGACTCCGACGCCGGTCGAAACCAGATAGGTAAGTCCGCCGCCCACGCCGATGAGGGCGATGAGCGCCGAGGGAATGAATAGCAGCCACCAGAGGAAGGGCTGACGGTTTTCCAACACGCTGCAAATGCGCTCGGTGACCCAATGATAGGACCGGCCGTTGAGGATAAGCTTCTCGCGCTCGAGGACCGGAAGTTTCACGCCGCTGTGCGCGGGTTCCGTAGCGGTGTGGGTGGTGGCTGCCATGGTGGAGATAAAGGAAAGTTAGTCGGGAGTCTTCAAGACTTGGGACAGGAGAAAGGGACAAGGACCCGTGCCGCGGAACTGGAATCGGATAAGTGGTTCATCCCCTCGTGCGTCTCGTGCCTTGCAGTCCCGGGTCTTCAAACCATGTCGATGGTTGCCTTGCCGATGAATTTCGAATCCGGCATGGCGTCGTTGGGGTTTTTAACGCGGGCCAGATAGCTGGTCCGCGGGCGGGTGCCAATGTAATGGAGCAGGTCGTAGTTCCGCTCGATGCGTTTGGAGCGGACCATTTCGGATTTCGCATCGTCGAGCAGGTTGCCGAAGGTGATGGCGTGAGCCGGGCAGGCATCCTGACAGGCGGTCTTCACCGAATCCACCGGAATCCGCAGCGATTCGACAGTGACCTGGACGTCGAGGGTCGGCTTGCCCAAGGCGAGCGCCTTCATTTTAGGCCCCCTCTTCTGGCGGATCACGGCGTCCTTGATACGCTGCACGCAGTAGGTGCATTTTTCCATCACGCCGCGCATGCGGACGGTGACATTCGGGTTCTTCTGAAGGTGCTTCGCATCGCCCACCATTTTCTCTCCGAACGGACCCTTGTAGAGGTTGTGGTCGATGAGCGGGTTGCGCTTGTTGTAATCGAAGTAGTTGAAGCGGCGAGCCTTGTAAGGGCAGTTGTTGGCACAGTAGCGGGTGCCGATGCAGCGGTTGTAAGCCATCGCGTTGAGGCCGTCCTCTGTATGGATGGTCGCATTGACCGGGCAGACGGTTTCGCACGGGGCTGATTCGCACTGTTGGCAGGCGACGGGCTGTGGGATGAGCGCGGGATTGTCGGCGTCGAAATCGTTGTCTTTCTGCTTCGCAAAATAGCGGTCCATGCGGATCCAGTGCATCTGCCGGCCGCGGGCGACCTGCTCTTTGCCCACGATGGGAATGTTGTTTTCCGCTTGGCAGGCCACGAGGCACGAATTGCATCCCATGCACGAAGAAAGGTCGATCGACATCCCCCACTGGTGCAGCGGGTCGCTGATGAGGTCCGGCGCGTTCCCCTTCTCGTTAGGATGGAACACGGCGGAACCCTGGGGAATATAGAGCGAGATATTTTCCGGCGCGTGCGAGTCGTTGCCCTGTTTGGGAACCATCGCGAGCTGATCCTGGAAGGAACCCTTATCGTCATCTGTGAGAGTGGAAACTTCCCGGGCCAGCGCGCGGCCATACATCGCGCTGTGTTCTTGGGTAATGGCGACGTGATAGCGACCCTCGGTCGGGGTGACCTTCGCGCCGGTCGCGAAATAGGAGGTGCCGGAGGTCCGCAGCGGATAGGCGTCGAAGCCGCTGTTCACTCCGACCAGGCCGACATGCGCGGCGTTGCCGGTTTTGCGGCCGAGCGGATCGCTTTCGTCGAAGCCCTGACCGTAGCCGAGCGGGATCACCAAGGTGTTCTCCGCTTGGCCGAACGAAACCAACACCGGGATTTTCAGGGATCTACCGTTCACCTCGATGTTGATCATCGGGGATTTCCGCTGCTCGCCCTCGCTGTCCGGCGAGCGTCCGCCGTTCCAGGATTCGAGTTGGATGATCTTCTCGTAAATCCCGAGGTCCTTGGCGGTTTTCGGGGCGATCAGCGCCACGTTGTCCCACGCGAGCTTGGAAATCGGGTCCGGCGCTTCCTGCAGCCAGCCGTTGTCAATCCACCGGCCGTCGTACACCGAGGCGTCGGTGGCGAAGACAATTTCCAGCGCGTCATTGGAAGCCGGCATGGTAACCAGCGGCGCGGAAGCGTTCCCGCGCGGGGCGGGGGTGGCTGCCTGGTAGGTGGAATCCGCGAGGAATCCGTCCCGCAGCAGGGTTTTCCACGCCTCCTCGCCGGCCTGGCCGATGTCGGCAAAAGTGGCGCGGACGGCGTCATAGGCTGGCGAAGCGGCACCTTTTTCGCCCTCGCCATTCAAGAGCTTTCCGTCGTCGGAAAGCAGCGCGAGCAGCAGTTCGAGCTCGGAAACGCATTCCGGATAAAGCGGCAGAATCATCGGCTGCACCACGGAATAGGTCCCGCGCGAGCTGCGGGCGTCTGACCAGCTTTCGAGGTAATGAGCGGCCGGCACGTGCCAAGTGGAGGCGTGCGCGGTGGCGTCGGTCCGGCAGCCGAGATGGATGCCGGTCTTGAGTTTCGCGTAGCTCGCCGGGAAATCGTAGTCCGAGGGAGCGTCGTAAATGGGGTTCGAGGGAGTGAGTGAAATCAGCGATTCCACCGCTCCAGAATCGAGATCCGCCTTCAAATCCGCCAAAGTGCCAAGACCTTGATTTCCCGTTTGGAGCGCCACCAGCGGCTTGCCTTCGCCGATATTGCCCAGCGCGGTATTGATCTCATAGGCCAGCAGGTGGACCGACAGCGATTGCCGCGAACCGGCCAGCACCATGGATTTCCCGGCGCTCGCCTTGAGATCTGCCACCAGCCCGGCGACCCAGTCGATCTGCTTCTGGTCTTCCAGCGCCGGAGTAACGATGGCAGCGCCGGCCTGCACGCCGAGGCCGCGGGCGATCTGCGCCGCGATCGTCGCCACTTGGCTGGGAGCCACCCGCAGGCGGTGATCCGCCATGCCGCCGGTGAGAGTGTAAGCCGCTTCCACCGAGTAGAGGCGGTTCAAGCGGGTAGAGTCGGCCGCTTGGTCGTAGCTGGCACCTTCCGGCTTGCGGCGCTCGAAGAAGGGAGTCACCGGCCCTTGGGTGTCCGTGCCCGCGAAATCGCAGTCCAGCGAGACGATCCGGTCCGCCTTTGCGAAATCCGCGACCACCCGCACACCGTCTCCCAGCGCCGCCTCGCCTTCCAGCGCTTCGTATTGATAGAATTTCGCGGCGGAAAATTTGGCGGACAGGTCTTTCATCAGCCGCGTGCGGGTCGGGCAATCGTCGGCGCCGAACAGAAACCCGATTTTCGCCGCGCCGTCCTTCGCCAACGTTGCCAGCACATTTTCGAAATCCGCGCGCTTGGCCAAGCTGCCGGATTTCATGAATTCCCGCGAACGCGTCGGCGAGTAGAGATCGAGAATCGAGGCTTGGGCGAAGACGTCGGTTCCTTCGTGGTCCGGGTGGCGGTTGTTGGGGCCGAGCTTTGTCGGGCGGCCTTCAAACGTGGTTACAACCAGCGGCGTGGCGCCAGAGGCGCGCGGCATCGTGGTGGCGTAATACGTCGCCTCGCCCGGGATCACCCACTCCGGCGCATGCGTGTAGGGGACCAGATAATATTCCGGCCGCCGGCAGGCAGCCATGCCAAATCCGGCCAGCGCCGTGGACGCGCCCATCAGCTTCAGGAACGAGCGCCGCGTGGTCTCCGCGCCACCCTCGACGACCATTTCTGCCGCTCCCTGCGGGAACTCGCGGTCTAGCCACTGCCGGAATTCCGCGGTGTCCTCGAGTTGGCCCCCGCTGCGCCACGAGATGGTGGATTCGCCGGAAGGAACTTCGGGATGATGCCAGATGCGTTTGCTCATGTCAGACTGCGGAGAGGGTGGGAAATTGGTTGATTCGCCGGTCGCTTCAGCGGTGGCAGGTGGTGCAGGACTGCTTGGGATTGATCATGTAAGCCGCTTTCAGCTTCAGACCGAGATCCTCGGTGGTGGTCACCCCCTCCATCGGGTGGGTGGCGATGTAGTCCTTTGCATCGTATTTGAAATTATAGACTTCCTCCAGCGGCCGCAGGTTCTCCTGCGGGGCGCGGTGGCACTCGAGGCACCAGCCCATCGAGAGCGGGCTCTTCTGGTAGATCACCTCCATTTGATCCACGTTGCCGTGGCAGGTCTGGCAGGAAATCCCGCGATTCACGTGCGCGGAATGGTTGTAGTAAACGTAGTCCGGCAGCTTGTGGACCCGCACCCATTCGATCGGTTTGCCATCGTAGCCCGGGTAGGCAGGATCGACCGAGCGGTGCAGCGGCGCGAGCTTCGGGCTGTTCCGCTGGACGTGCTGGTGGCAGTTCCAGCAGGTGCTGCCCGTCGGGATGTTCGAGTGCCCGGCCACGTCCACGAACGAGTGGCAATAGCGGCAATCAAGGCCGATTTGATCGACGTGGATTTTGTGGGAAAACGGGATCGGCTGAGACGGTTGGTAGCCTTCCACGAGCGCTTTCGGCGTCGCGTAGTAAGCGAATGCCAAGGCCACGCCAGCCGCTGCGGTTCCCGCACATAGGGCGATTTTGAAGGGCAGCAGATTGGACCAGCGGGGAAAAATGTTTGCCATGACAAGCGCGTTGCTTTGCTCAGTGTGGTCGCTTGTGAAATTTTTCACAAGCGGTTTCCCGAAAACCTGCAAGGGAGCTTCGGGCGGGCGGAGAATGCGAACGCCCTCGCCGCGCATGCAATGCCAAAAAGAGAAAATTCCGGAGATTTTCCACCCCGCCGGCGATTGCCTCCGGACTGCCCGTCAATGCCTCGCGCCGATCCTCACGCATCCTGCTTCGCCCAGTTCATTCCCTTCTCGCGGCGCCAGTGGCGGTAGGCTGCGAACTGCTCGGATTTGGTCATCGCCAGCCGGGCCGCGTCCTCATGGAGAAATTCCTCGAAGGCCCCGCCCGGCGAAGTCTCCGCCACGGAGGGGGCTTCTTCCCCTTCCCTTTCCGGCTCGCGGACGGTCGCATCCAGCAGCATTTCCAACCGTCCCAGTCGCCCGGAAATCCGGAAAATCAGCGCCAGCGCCACAACCAGCAGCGTCACGCAAAGCCCCAGAAGGATTGTCACCGTTGTCGCATCAAGCTCAGCCATCCGCCGACTCTGGCCGCTGGCCCGCCCTCTGGATAGTCCGAATCCGGTCACTCTTCCGCCATCGGCAACTCATCGAGCCGCTGGCGGTATGACTTCTCGTCGAAGCTCCGACGCTTCCGCAGCACCTCGTCCATTTCCTCCCCCAGGCAGATCGCGATCTGAGTGCGCGCCTCCGCTTCGGCCACGCCGGCTTTCACCAGCCGTGCCAGGGTCGTGGCAACGTAGGGAGTTTCGGGCGAAACGAGCTGCTGGTCCACGGCGGTAAGCAGGTCGGGCAGGAGGTCGGGCAGGAGGTCGTCGTTCACGCCGCGACTCAAGCCCGCCAATCCGGATTTGGCGATCGCGATTCAAGCGGATTTCCCGCCGCCCCGGCCGACATAGGGCCGCCACCCGCCGAGGCGCGTGATCTCCTCCGCTCCTTCGGTCGCCCGCGGCTCAGCGATGAAGCCCGGCACTTCCTCGCCGCTTTCCAACAGCACCTTCCCGATGCCCAGGGGCCCGGGAATCTTCGCCACGAAATCGCCGAACGCCGCCGGCTCCAGCTCCCAGATTTCCACGTCGATGGCCGCTCCCGCCCCCTCGTCCCGGATCAGCGCCGGGCGCGGCGGGATCGATCCGCTGGCGGGTAGCGCATACATTCGGTAAACCGGCGCGGTCCGCGTTTTCTCCCGCAGCACCGCCCCGCGATCCGCGAGCTGCCCATGCAGCGCCAGCCCTTCCATATGCGCACCGCATACTAAAACGGGGATTTTCCCCGACGCCCGCGGTGTCGCCGGCGCTCCGACCACCGCGATGGTCGCCGCAATGTTAAAACGCAGCGTCGGCCCGGTCATGGTGATTTCCAATCCCGCCACGCCTTCCTCATTTCCCACCAAGCGATTCGCGAGTCGAAAGGAAAGTGAATCGAAAGGTCCGCAAGGCGGCACGCCGACCTCCCAATAACCCGTGCGGCCCGGCCAGTCCCGCACCGTCGTCATCGCCCCGGCGGCAATGACGTCAATAGTGCGTGGCTGATAGATGAAATCCGCCATCTCGCGCATGGCGACGCCGTCCTTGAGATAGGGTTGCCATCGGGTGATGTCGCGAAGATAGCGGAGATTGGTCTCAATGCCTGAAATCCGGGTTTCCTCCAGCGCCCTCCCGATCTTGGCAACGGCCCCCGCGCGGTCCACCGCGTGGACCATCACTTTGGCTAACAGTGGATCGTAGAAGGGACTCACCTCGGTCCCCGGCAGAACCCAGCCATCGCAGCGCGTCCATTCCGGAAACTTCGCCTCGGTGAGCAATCCGCAGCTCGGGCGGAAGTTATGATTTGGATCCTCCGCGTAAACCCGTGCCTGAATCGCGCAACCTTGCGGGACGGGACAACGTTCGGGCATTTGCCAGCGATCATCTAGCGCAAGGCGGACCATCCACTCGACAAGATCGATGCCGGTGACCATTTCCGTGATCCCATGCTCCACCTGAAGGCGGGTGTTTACTTCCAGGAAATAGAAGTCGTCGCGATCCGCGTCGTAAATGAATTCCACCGTTCCGGCGGAGCGGTAGTCCACGCTTTCGCATAACTTGGCGGCGGCTCCCTGGAGCGAGGCGCGGGTGCCATCCGTTATTCCCGGCGCGGGAGTCTCCTCGAAGACTTTCTGATTGCGCCGCTGCACCGAACAATCGCGCTCGCCAAGTGCCAACACCCTGCCGTTTCCATCTCCGAAAACCTGCACCTCCACGTGCCTGCCGCGCTGGATGAAACGCTCGTGGAACACGCTGCCGGAGCCGAAACTCCGCTCACTCAAGCGGACGACGCTTTCATACTCCCGCCGCAGCTCCGCCTCGTCTCGACAAAATTTCATGCCGATGCCGCCGCCGCCCGCCGAGCACCTTCGCCGACCAAATATCCAGATCCAAAGGCGCCCTTTATCCCGGTCCGGCAGGCCCGGGACATCTGCGAGAACCGGATGCGCCTCCGCAATCCACCGAAAAACTCACCGGTTTGGGTGATGCCCGCCACCCGCTCGTGGGATGGACAATGTCCGGAGAAATATCCGATTGTGGGGTGGTTGATGAATCAAGCCTGCCGCCAAGCCATGAAAAACAACTCTTTCAAAAACTTCACTACAGGATGCCGATGTGGATTCACACTTACCGAATTGCTCGTCGTCATCCTGATCCTCGTGGTCCTCGCCGCCTTATCCTTCATGGGACTCGGCCGCACGCGGGCCGCCGCGGACAAGGCCGGCTCCACCCGCAATCTTTCCCAGCTCCAGATCGCCAATGTCTCCTATGCCGCCGATCATAACGGCAAGCTGGTTCCGCTTCGGGTCAATGATGACAAGGGCCAGGCCACCCGCTGGTTCCAAGATCCGGCATTCCTCGGAAACCTGATCGGCGAGGTATATGACAACTCCGGGAAACAGCTCAAGACCGTGCCACTTGAGATGCTCGACCCGACCGTGGTGCGCGCCCGGAAGGAAAAGTATGACTCGATCTACGCATCCTACGGCATGAACGACACCACCCTCCAGCTCGGCGGCACGCCCGGACTCGACTCCGGCCACAACCTGAACCTGATTTCCAATCCCGCCCGATCCATGGCCTTCTCCACCGCCACCGATTTCCGGGTCACTTACAACAGCCGCCTCAACTGGGATTTAAAAAACCCAAACGATTCGAAAACCGCCGCTGGCGATATGGCCTACCGGCACAACAACAAGGTTCTGGTGGTCTATTTCGACGGGCATGTGGGTGAAATGTCCACGAGTGATATGAAGGCAATCGATGCCAAGGGTGGGAAATCCAACGCATTTTGGTCACCGGAGGCCAACTGAATCCATGGGGAGGTCTGCGTGTGGGAGTGCAAAGGGAAGAGTGGCCCAATCCGCACCTGCAACCGGGCAAGCCAGTCGCGGTTCCGGGTGGACCGCTCATCCCCCATACGGGTGAGTCGGTTTCACCCGATCATGGGATGGGCACAAGCTCGCAGATTTCCTAGTCTCTTGAAAACCGGATGAAGAGAACTCTCCGCGGCCTGCGCCACGTCATTGGCCGGTCGCTGCATTCCTACAATCTAACGAAACCACAACCCGACTGGATTCGGCATGAAACACACCAAGCTATTTGTCACCTCGCTCGCGGGACTGCTCCTTTCCCTGAGTTGCGTTCATGCATCTGGCGTCCTTCCCGATGACCTCAGCAGCGGCTTGGCTGGTGTGAATGGAACCGCATATGACATCCGTCCCGGATCGGAGACATGGATATCGGCGAGTCAAACGACAACGCCACCTTTCCGAACCGACGGAGCATTTGCCAGGAGAATTACCAGCTCGACCGGCGGCACCGCGACCCAAGCCTTCACCCCTAGACAGGGCAAGATTTGCACCCTTGCTGCCTCGCTTTTATTCACAGTCGGAGGTTCAGATAGTTGGCTCGGGCTTGGATTCGCAAAGTGTCAGAACACGAACTCCGGCGCCAACAACAGGATCTCGTCGCCGCCCGGAAACGTAATTTGCCGGGCTTGGACCTACTTCCGTGACAACACCAACGACCCGCAAGCGGCGATGGACGACACGACTTCAGCCGTGAACTGGACCGCCCTTTGCCCCGCGGCCGGTGGTCCCGCCGCTGCCCGTGACATGCGGGTCATGTTGGACACCACCGCAGGCGCGGCCAACCGGACTGCAAAAAATACCGCATTTTCAACCGATATCAAGATTCGGGATACGGCGGGCTTGCTGACGGAAGACATTGATTCAATCAGCTTCGCAGTGCCTGGTAAGGACATGAGCGGAATGGTGAGCAATTTCTCCTCAACCAGGGTGCGCGAGCCTACTGCCGCGCTCCTCGGGATGCTGGGTCTGCTGCGTCGGCGCCACTGAGATGTCCATGCTGCTTCGGTATCCTCAACTTACAAACAATTGAAAAAACATCCCAAAGAAACAATGAAAACTCCCATACATAAACACCGCATCCTCTCCCGCGCCGCGATGGCTGGCCTTGTGCTCGCCGCCGGACCACTCCTAGCGAACGACGTGCTGTTTCTCGACACCTTCAACCGTCCTGACAGCACAACCACGGATGGCACCGGTCTGAACGAAGCCACGAGCGGCAAATCCGGCGCTCTCGGCACCCTCACATGGACCGGGAAAACCGCCCTTAATTCACCCACAGGGAACATCGTGGATATCAATGGCAACAGCCTGCGCATCGACTCGGTCGGTTCGAACGGCGCCGACGGCGGGCTCGCATACATCAGCGATCACAATTTTAACGATGCCAGCATCAAGAGCGCCGGGACCTTCAAAGTGAGTGTCGATATCGCATCGGCTTCATCCGCTGGCGACGGCCGCAACATCGGCTTCGGGGTAGGTTCGTCGCTGTCGGAACTCGCCTCAGTGACCTCCGCAAGCGCTGGCAGCAGCCCCTCGGATGTTTTCTTCGTCTATGACAGTGTGGGTGCCAGTCAGGGACTCCGGGTCTTCCATAACGGAGTCGCGCAGAGCGGCGGATTGCTACCGTTTCCCAGCGGCAGCGGCGCTCCGTCACCTCCGGACACGATCTCGGGCACATTTACCTTTGCCGACATGAATTCGGGAACCACGCTCAATTACGAGTTATTTGTCAATGGGGTCTCGGTCGTCACGGGCTCCACCGCCTGGAGCGGCACCGACGAGAACTACATCTGCCTGATGAGCAATTACACCAATGCGAGCACCTTCGACAACTTCAATGTCACGGTGCCAGGTCCGCCGGTCCTCCTCGCCACCAATCCCGCCGACAGCGCCACCAACATCTCACCGTCCCAGAATCTGGTAGCCACCTTTGACGAGCCGATCACTCTTAATACTACCGGCAGCGTCACCATCAAGAATCTGACGACGTCCACCAACACGATTATTACCCTGCCCGGGGACGTCAACGGCACTCTCACGGTGGCCGGAAATGTCCTGACCATCGATCCCACGGCCGATCTCGGCGCGGCGGGCTATGAGTTGGCCATCGAGATCAGTGCGGACGCCATCAAGGATTCCGACGGCGGTTTCTACACCGGGATTCTGTCCACGGATGTGCCCCACTGGAGTTTCACCATCGACAACATTCCGCCGGGTCTCAACTATCTCCACCCGATCGCGGGATCGGGCAACGCGCCGCTCGATGGCGCGCTTTTCATTAGCTTCGATGAGAGTCCGGTCGTCGGCAGCGGAAATATTGTAGTGCATCGGACTTCCGACAACTCCGTGGTCGAGGCCATCGGCGTGACTTCTGGAAATGTAACCGTCAGGGGGTCCGTGGTTTCCATCACCCCCACGATTCCTCTATCCTACGGAACGAATTACTATGTTCTGGTCGACAGCGGTGCGTTCAACGATGCCTTGGGCAATGCCTTCGAGATCAGCGATTTAACCACCTGGACTTTCAAGACAATTGCAAACGATGCAACGGTGCTGTTCGGCGACTCCTACAACCGCCCGGACAGCGATGGCCTGAATGTTGCAAAGGGCAAATATGGTTCCCTGAGTCCCTTGAATTACACTCCCAAACTCATCGGTGTCGGCAACGTTCAGCTCTCAAGCGGACAACTGCTGATCCAGTCCAATGAGAACGCTGGCAGCTCCGGCGCTTTGGTCTACCTAAACCACAACTTCAACGATGCCGCCATTTCGACCGCCGGGGGGTTTAGCATCAATGTCGATATCAACGCCTATGCATCTGGAGGAACCACCCGTTATATGAGTGTCGCGGTCGGCCAGTCCTCCGCCGATCTCGACGCCCAAACCAGCGCTTCCGCCGCAGGTTCTTCCGGTGACCTCGTGGTTGGCTACAGGAACTCCAACAACACGCTTGAGATCCGCGGGAATGGAGTAAACACCATCGTCTCCGGCCTGCCCGCGCCGCCGACGACGATGCGAATTGACTACTCACTACCCGACTTTACCACAGGCTCGACGGTTGACTACAAAGTATTCTTCAACGGCAGCGCGACCGCCTTCACCTCGGGAACGTTTACTTGGAGCGGGACCAACGAGAACTACATCAGCCTGTCGTCGAATCTCATCCAGACCTTCACGCCGGGGGTCCGGAACTCGCTGTTCGACAACCTCCAAGTCCATTCGCTGGCTGCCGTCGGCGGCTTCGCCTCATGGATCACCGGCACCTTCGCCAACGGGCCGGTCCCCGGAAATAAGCGGGGACCTAATGATGACGCCGACAATGACGGCATCAGCAACCTCATTGAATATGCGATCGCAGGCCACGATCCAACCGTGGCCAACTCCACCATAGGTAGCTTCAACGGCAACACCCTCAGCTTTACCAAGAGCACGAGCACCAGCGGTCTCACTTACGCCATCGAGGAATCCACCGATCTCGGCGTGGCCGATGCTTGGGCTGAGGTTCCAGCCGGCGCTTCCTATACAAACGATGCCGCCAACATTTCCCTCACCCTGCCGGCCGGTCCATCGAAAGACTTCCTGCGCCTGCGTGTTTTGTCGAACTGATGGTTTCTTGACCGCATCCCCGCCCCTGAAATCTTAGAGAAGCTCGAACTCTTTCTGAGTTCAGGAGCGGGGCACACGGGAAAGCGCAAGTCCACGCTGATTTCCAGCTCGGATGACTTTCATAAACTCCGGGACGGCATCATTTGCCATCCACGGTTGCCCCGGAGACGAAAATCATGGCTTCGTGCCTCACCATTCCCTTGCCGAGATACATGCCCCATCGAAAAACGGTTGTACCTTCAGGCCGCGCATAGGAACCCTCACCGACCTTCCTGCCATCCAGGAAGACCTCGTAGTTCAAACCATTGTCCCTTACCCGGATGAGGAAGGGCTTGCCGGTCATGGCCGTGGCGATCGTCTTGTCCTTCGCACGGCGGTGATTGAGCAGGATGTCTCCATTTTCATTCATGTTGAGCTGGACCGCCCAATCGTTGATATTGTTTTTCACTTGGAAAATTGCCGCGCCGTGTGGCTCGACAATGGTGTAGGCGCCGCTCCATTCATGCCATGCGCCGTGCTGCCATCTCACTTTGCTATATGCCTCGACGCGTGCCGCATGCGCGCGCGCGTTGCGGACGTTCTCCTCCCCCTTGAACAAGCGGAAGACTTGAGTATTCCCGTCCTCCTGATACCACCGCGACCATTTTTTGAAATCGCCTCGTGAAATTGAACTGTTACCCAATGTATGGATTTTGATTCCGTCCGCGATCGGCCGCCTGGCCTGCGGCGTGATTTCCACCAGCTTGTTATTCACAGTGACACGGGATCCGGTCACGCCGGTCTTCGAGTTTTTCCCTTTCGGCAGCTTGCCGCTCTTCAGCACTTCCTCGAAGGAGGGATCGCTTCCCTTTACAGTGAAAAGCGGGTCACAAAATGCCGGCCGCAGGCATACTATGAAGACGGCAACTGTCAGAAATTTGGAATTCATGGTTCGTGGTTAGTGATTGTTCCGAACGCTCAGACGGGACGCCTGGACAAGTAGTGAGCCACAGCCTCCGTGCGCGAGCGGACATGCATCTTCGTGTAAATGTTCTTCAGATGGCTACGCACGGTCTCGATGCTGACGTTCAGTTGATCGGCGATCTCCTTGTTCAGGTAGCCCTTGGTTAGCAATACAAGCGTCTCCTCCTCGCGGGCTGTCAGGGAAATCGCGGGGTCCAGCCCGCCTCCTCGCTTGCGGAACGAAGCAACCACGTGCCGTGCGATCTCGCTGGTCATGGGAGCGCCGCCACTCATCACGTCTAACATCGCCGCCCGCAGGTCGGCCGGCTTGGTGCGCTTGAGCAGGTAGCCGTCGGCACCCGATTCCAATGCCAGAAACAGGATTTCATCCTCATCCGAGGCGGTCAACATGACGATCGGAATCCCGAGATCCATCGCCTTGAGCCGGGCGGTGCATTCAATGCCCGACATGCGTGGAAGAAAGACGTCCATCAGGATCAAATCCGGCCTAGCCTCGGGAATAATTCGCAATGCCTCCTCGGCCGACGCGCACGAGCACTCGCAGGTGAAGTCGGGAAACGAGGAAATCAACCGGCTCCAGCTTTCGCGGGTGTCGCGCTGGTCCTCCACCAATGCCACCCGGAAACGTGGCTTTTTCCCGGATTCCTCATCATCTTCGGTTCGTTCGTGATTCATCGGGTGACCTCTTTGCCGTTCGATTGACAAGTAGCCGGAAGCCCGCGAATTCCTTCAAGCGCAAGCTCTATTGTCCCTCCCGCACCATCGGGCGAACTGGCTTGCTTCGGCAAAGGCACCTGAAATTCAACCTGGCAACCCGCGCCGTGGCTCGAAATGATGCGGCACTTGCCTCCGAATTCCTTCATTCGTTCTGTCATGTTGGCAAGACCGTTCCGTTCGGCATCGACGAGTGCAAGGTCAAAGCCCGAACCGTTGTCCTCGACCACCACGAACAAGGTTTGCCCGCGGCGGAAAATTCTGAGAAATAGTTCGGTGGCTTCGGAGTATTTGGCCGCGTTGTTGAGCGCCTCCTTGACTCCCATGAGAAGGCTGCGGCGTAGTGGCATTTCAAGAACCACTTCAGGTAAATCAGGAGCCACGTCCAAGCGGCAGCGGATCGGCGATGACCCCAGAAATCGACGCGCGTGCTTGCAGGCATAGGTTGCGAAATCACGCAGCGTGTCACGCCGCGAATTCACCACCCACACGACTTCGTCCATGGCTCCCGAAACGGCGCGAGCCTTCTCGCAAAGCGCGTCAAGCTTCGAGGCAACCGGCGATCCGGCTGGGAGTTCGGTTTGAATGACCTCGCCCTCGAGCGCCAGTTCGGTAAGTCTGGCACCGAGTTCATCATGGATGTCTCGCGCGATCCGCGCGCGCTCGCGGTGCAAAAGTTCCTGCGCCTTGGTCTGCACCGCTAGCCGTGCCATCAGACGAAGACACAGCAGCAGGGCGAAAGTTACGATCACCCACAGCACCACTTGGAACCAGAAACTTTGCAGGAATTTCAACTTCACCGGCGGCGGGACAGACACTTTCACAAGCATGGTGGGAATCCGTTCGAGCCAATTATTGATCCTGGGCAAACGTGCGCTTACTTCAATGGCGTGACCCCAGTGCGCGGGCGCCTCGCGTATGCTCTCCCAGCCGCGCTCCCCTGCCGGCACAAAGCGCCATTCGGTGTCGGAGTAAACATGAATCTCCCTGCCGTCCTTAAGCTCGATCTTCATCCCGAATTGCATTCCAGCCTCTCGGTTATCGTTGAAGCCCTCCACCGCCACCACGTGGCGGCCGGGGTTCAGAAACTGCCCCAGGTCGTATTCGGTAATGCTGCGCCAATCGCTGCCATTTCCAATCTCGCGTCCGTCCAGCATCAATCGGTATCCATTGTCCACCGAGATCCGAATATGGACATTGCCCACCTTCGAGCCGGACGGAATCCCGAACGAGCGCCAGAATCGGCACTTTTGCTTGTCGCGTGTTTCGGGCTCCCAGATCCAAGGACCAACACCCCAGGTTTTGACCAACGAACCAGCCGCATCCCCGCCGCCTTTTTTCGTTAGCGCCGGTGCTCCACCCGCCCACGAGTCATTCAGGAGGCAGATCATGAGTCCTGCCACCATCGCGACAAATCCGGAGCATACCCTCCAGAGACACGGACGGGCGGAAATCACACTGCGATTCGCTCTGGCGGAGATATGGCAAACGACACGGGACATGGGTTGAATTCGATTGCAATGCGATTCATGGGCGCGCGCAAGCTTATTGTCTGTCCCTTCGCTCACACTGAGGAGATCCGGAAAGATATGGGGAGCATGATGCGGCGCGGAGATCGGCCCGAGAGAAGCAACACCGCCGAACTGGTTGAACCTCACCATTGCGGATAATTATCATATCCAGATTGACTGCGACGGCCGCGGTTCGCAGTTTCCGAACATGAAAACGCGCGAATTTTTGATCGCACTCATTCTGACGGTGGCAGGGGTTTCCATCGGCTGGATTTCCTCGGGACGGCAAGCCGCCGCCGATTCCCCGACGACCGCGAGCGCCCCCGTCAGCCAGCGAGCGAACGCTCGTCCGTCCGTCGCGGACCTCGCCGCAGAAATGGAGAAACGTCGGATCGCGATGCGGCAGGCGGACTATAACCCGCTGAACGCGAAGCTCGCGGAATGGAGCGACCGGGAAATCATCGATGCGCTGAACGCCAGCCTGACCAACCCGGAGGTCATGCTCCGCAGCGGCGCGGGAAGCGGCCTGGCCACGCAGTTGTGGGCGGAATGGATGCGCCGGGATTTCGACGCGGCCATCACGTGGTTCGAGGAGCTGAAGCCGATCACTCTGCAAATCGCCGTCATCGGGCCCATTCAAACCATCTGGCCGCCGGACAAACTTGAGGAGGGCATTCAATTCGCGATCCTTCACCGCGAGCTCGGCGACTTCGGGCAGATCTATGTGAGTGCCATCGCGCAGCGGTCCTCGCTGGGCGTCGGGCCGCTCGAAGCGTTGCTGACGACGATGAGAGATAAGGAAATCCCCTTTTATCTCAGCCAGCCGATCCCATTTCCCGCGGATTTCGATTTCAAGAATCTCGTGGCCGGAGAGGAGTTCCGGAAACTATGGGATCGCGGCGGCGCGGAAATGTTCATCCGCGGCTGGAGCGAGCGGGACCGCGACGCCGCTTTCGATTGGCTGATCGAGAATCATGGAGTTGGAAAACTGGACGCGCTAGTGCCAGGGAAGGGTCTTTATCAAGACCATCAGCAGTGGCTCGGCGGCAGAATTTCGGCGCTCGATCCGGATCTACGGAATGAGTATTTCGAAAGCAACCAGCGGTTTTGGTTGAATCCCGGGGGAAAGGTCGCGGAGTTCGCAAAGGGAGTGACGGATCCCGAATATCTTGGCAAGTTGCGCGCGGTCGGCGTGCAAAGCATTGCCGCCGGCAATGTCAGGCCGGTCATGACGATGTTGGAGGTGATCGACGATCCCGAAGCCCGGCTACGGTTGCTGGAAACGACGCCGCGTCCGGAGAGAACCCCCAGCGGCTCGTTCGACCGTATGAACGAAATCTTTCTCCGTAAAACGCTGGCCGGCTGGCATGCCGGGCCGGAACGCATCAATGCCATCGTCCACCGTTTCACTTCGAAGCCATGAAAACCCGTTCTAATACCATCGCGATAAGTATCATCGCGTTCCTTGTTGGAACTGGAATCGGCGTCGTTGCAAAACATCGCTCCGCGGAAACGACCACTGCGGCTGGCACGACCCGTTTGCGGGGCGCGGCGGCGATCGCGCGAGTTGGCAGCTCCTCCACCGAAGAGCCGCACGATCTCAAAGCGCTGCTGCGCTGGAAATTCAAGCAGACCGCGGGATTCAATGAAGACTCTGCAATCGTGGAGCGGATGAATCCCGGCGAGATTCGCGAGCTGATGGCCGGGCTGATCGCGGATTTGATCGCGCCGGACCCGCCGATCGATGACAACGCCCGCCGTGCGCTCCGGGCTTCCTTGCAAGCCGCCGCCCGCGAGCTATTCCACCGCGAAGGTGATGAAGCGCTGCGGTGGGCGGACGCGGCGGCTTCCGGCAAGGGGCGGGAAGAACTGCTGGGTGCGATGATCGTCGCAGCGGTAATGGATTCGCCGGGAATAGCGAAGCCGTGGATCGAGCGATATTTGATCGATTTCGGAAAAGGCAGGCAGTTTGAATTCCAAGTGGCTGCCGGCCGCGGAGCCACGGCACGGGGTGCGGAGGATCTCGTGAAATTGAAAGAAACTCTGGGCGAGTTGGCGATGCCGGTGCCGGTCGGTCCGCTGCCTGAAGGTTTCGATTTCCCGCTGATGATGGACAATTTCAAAGCGGGTGAACCGGAGATAAGGGAAGCGATGCAACTATGGGCGGCCCGGGATCGTGACGCGGCGTGGAAGGAGATTCGAAAAATCTCGGAAAAGGATCCTCTCCAAAGCGCGCTGCTCGTGGGTGCCGTATTCTCCGGAATGGCTGTGGGTGGGAACGAGCGGGAGGCGATTCGCTGGATCATGCCCAAACTCGACGAACTGCCGATGGAGAGGCGGGACTGGGCAATGAATAGTTTATTCGCAGACAACGATAATGCGCGTGCCGCGATCACCGACATCATGCGGGAAATTCCCCGTGAAGAAGACCGCGCCGCGGTGGCGGACGGATTGATCATTCCCGGCGGAAACGAGACGGTGGCATTATCCGCCATCCGGGCCATCGGCGGCGAGGAAGCGCAAAAACAAGCGATCCTCAAATCGCTGGAAAGTTGGCGCGGGGATGGTTCGTTTGCAGAACCCGGCGCGCCAATCCTGACCAAGCGGGATTATTATACCAGCCTGATCTACAAACTCGGCTTTTCGGAAGAATCCCGGCAAGAAGTCGAAGCCATGTTTCCGAAATGATAGTCGAATCGGAATCGGGCTGATTCTCTATCCATAGTTCACAAACCTCCCGGAACATGCCGCCGGAGGGCGGGATTCCGCCCGTCCCGCGTGGGAACGTCTCATGCCCGCAGGGTGATCAGAAGCGTCTGGGGCGTGGAGGGTTTGGGCAGGAAATGCTTAACGCCGAGCTTGGTGACGGTGGCGACGTGGCCGTTGGCGGACAGCCCGCTGGCGGCGATGACGCGCACTTTCGGGTTGATCCGTTTGAGAACCTGGATGGTGGACAGTCCGTCCATGACGGGCATCATCATGTCGGTGAAGACCGCGGCGATTTCGTTCTGCCTGCTGGCGTAGATCGCGAGGGCATCGGCGTCGTCCGAGGCGAGGACGACCCGGTAGCCAAAGGCTTTCAGAGTTTGCTCGGCGACGTGATGGACGGAGTCCTCTTCATCGATGGCAAGCACGGGGTCGCCATTTCCGCGTGGCATAAGCGCCGCGGGCTGGTCGCCGGGGGGTGGCGGCGGACCCGGATTTGGCGGGAAGATATACCTTGAACTTGGTGCCCCTGCCGATTTCCGAATCAACGTGGATGAAGCCTCCATGGCTGGTGACGATGGCCAGCGAGGTGGAGCCAGAGAGGGCGCGGCTGTGGTAGCACCGTTTACGTATGACTGTTCGAGCCGGTCGTCACCAACGCGATGTGAAACCAAGAACCGATCACCAAGATGTCGCTGCGGGCGGTCTCGGCGTTACCGAGGTAGCTGGCGAGCTGGCTCGAGGCGTTGCTATAGAGCCAGGTGCGACCGGTGCCGGAGCCGTCCTCCTCTTGCACGATCATCTGTGAGTCGCCGGCGGCATTGGCGAGGCGGACACACGCGTTAATCATACAATCGGTCTGCATGTCGTGATGACGACGAGTAATTCGACAAGTGTGAATCCATGTGCGCGCGGCATTTGTAGTCCGCTTTTGCCCGGACCGTAGCGGATTGGTTTCATGGATTTTTTAGGAGCCGGGTGAAGCTCGCGCCTACGACAGCAATGTCACAGCGCTCTTCGGGTAAACAGGTTCACCCGACCGCATTCAGGAAGGTGCGAGAATCGAATGTTGAAAATGAAATCGCGTTCAGATCTCCCGCGGCAGGCAATCGCAGCAACGCCGGGACATGCATTGGATCGGCCAACCCTCATCCTCTTCGCATTCGGGATACCCGTCCGATTCGTGATTTCTCAATCTCCGCCGGAGGTGGGAATCTCCGCTTCCTTGTTCCAAAGGAGGTGCTTCTTCTCAAGTTCTACTTGGAACCGCCGGGCGATACCGGCCGCATCTGCAATGATCCAGGAAAAGATTTCCTCGTCGGAAAGTTGCCATAACTCGAAGCGGCCATCGCGAAGCGCTTTCAGAATGTGGGCCTGCGGTCCGGCGCCGAAATCCAAGTCGTTGGCGGGTGGCAGGCGAATTCCGACATGACAGCCGCCGTCATGAAAGTTAATCACATAACCGCCCTCGTAAGCCACCGGATCGACGAATACAATCAACCTGTCTCCGATCTTCAGTCCGTCCAGGCCTTCAACCGACAGTTCCTTGATCGCGGTCAGAGCCGGGGCCGGCTTGGGATTCAACACCTCCCGGACTTTGAGA
This sequence comes from Verrucomicrobiales bacterium, assembly GCA_038235225.1. GTDB lineage: Bacteria > Verrucomicrobiota > Verrucomicrobiia > Verrucomicrobiales > Akkermansiaceae > Luteolibacter. The sequence continues at coordinate 11,351 of JBBSUD010000053.1, read as the reverse complement.
ATGCCGCTGCGGAAGCGCAATGGTCCGTCCTGCTCCTCAACAGGCGGAATCTGGGCACCGAGCTGGGCAACCTCGGCAAGAAATGCATACCCACCGGCTGACTGAAATGGCGTGCAATGCGCCCAATAGCGCAGAGCCAGCTTCCACCGCCCATTGCCATCAACATCCAACTTGGGCGGATCCGCAAATCCATGCGCGGTGAGCAAATGGAAAAGGAGACATGCGCGTATCATGGGATGGGGCAGTTTATGAATGGTGGGAACAGTCGTGTTCGAAGCTCAAGCATCGCGCATCCGCAGCGAGAATTTTCGGATTGGTCCGACCGGGTGAAGTTGTCTTCACGGGAAGGGAATGGATGGACCGAACGACGGTCCCGAGCTGCCGCACATTTTCGAGGCGATCACGATCAAAATGATGAGGAAGACAATGCCGGAGAAGACCATTTTCGCTTTTTCGAAGGCGACGTAGCGATTCGCGGCGTTGCCGAGGGAATCGGAGTCGCTGTCGCGGAATTCCCGGCGCGGCGGCGGACGATCCTCCTTGAGGAGTTTCGCTTTCGCTTGTTGGAACTCCGGTTCGGTAAGCGCTCCCGAGGATCTCAGGTCGGCCAAGCGCTGTAGTTCATCTGATAGTGACATGAATTTTTCAGGGGAGTTTGGCTTGGCGCTGGGAAGCTACAGCGTGGAGTTTCCGATAGGCGGCAAAGCAAGCGGTAGGAAGCAGGTGGGTCAATGGGATTGTACTTTTGGGTGGGTGAATCAATGAATGCGTCGCGGCAAGATGCCGCGACCACGGGCTGCCGCGAGACGCGTAAGCCACTTTGCATTGGAACTGGCGGGAGCGATGCGTCTGAGGTTTGGATTCCACCTATCGAACTTCGAAGATTCGAGATTTACGAAGTCTCGGGGGGGAGGTGGGGTTCGAAGGTCATGGAACGTTCGTGCTCGCGGGCTTTGGCGGCTTTGCGGGCCTGGTTGTGGAAATACTCCTGGGCGCGGAAGTTTTTCTGGCCGCGGGCGCGGACGAGGCGTTGGGAGGTGCCGTCGGGGAGGATGCGGGAGGCCTGGGTGTTATCTTGGAAATAGGTTTCCAAGATGCGGATAAGACGGCGTTTGAGGGCGGGTTCCTCGATGGGAATCATGAGCTCTACGCGCTTCTCGAGATTGCGGGTCATCCAATCGGCGGAGGAAAGATAGACGGCGGCGTCGCCACCTTGGTGAAAGTAGAAGAGACGGGCGTGCTCGAGGAAGCGGTCGATTACGGAAATGACTTCGATGTTTTTGGAATGCTTGGGATCGCCGGGTTTGAGGCAGCAGATGCCGCGGATGTTCAGGCGGATTTCGGCTCCGGCCTGGGAGGCTTTGTAAAGGGCGCCGATGATGTCGGGATCCTGCAGGGAGTTGACCTTGGCGATGATGCGGGCGGGGAGGCCTTGGTTGGCGCGCTCGGCCTCGCCGGCGATGAGTTCGAGAAGCTGGGGCTTCATGGCGGTGGGCGCGGGGACGAGGCGCTGGAAGCGGAGGAGCTTCGACCGGCCGGTGACGGCATTGAAGAAAAGTGAGGCATCGTTTCCATAGTCGGCCTTGCACGTCATGTAGGAAAGGTCGGTGTAGAGACGGGCGGTGGTTTCGTTGTAGTTGCCGGTACCGAGGTGGACGTAGCGGCGGAGGTGGCCGGCTTCGCGGCGGACGATGAGGAGGATTTTCGCGTGGGTTTTGAGGCCCTTGACGCCATAGACGATTTGCGCGCCGGCGCGTTGGAGTTCGTCGGCGCGGTCGAGGTTGCGGGCTTCGTCGAAGCGAGCTTTGAGCTCGACGAGGGCGGTGACGTGCTTGCCCTTTTCGGCGGCTTTGATGAGGGCGTCGATGATACGGGATTTTCCGGCGGTGCGGTAGAGGACCTGCTTGATGGCGATCACGTCGGGATCGGCGGCGGCTTCCTCAATGAGGCGGAGCACGGGTTCGAAGGATTCGTAAGGGTGGAAGAGGAGGACATCGCCGGCGGAAATCGTCTCGAACATGGAGGCGCCGGGAGCGATGGCGGGAGACGCCTGGGCGGGCCACTCGGGATCGCGCAAATGGTCGAAACCGGAGAGAAAGGCGAGGTCCATGAAGGAGGCGAGTCCGGGCGGGCCGGCGACACGGTAGATTTCCTGCGGCGTGGCGGAAACGACGGTCCGGATCACGCGGACAAGGTCGCGCGGGGCGTCGGAGCGGAGCTCGAGGCGGACGGTTTCGGCAAAGCGGCGGGCGGTGAGGACGTCCTCCATTTCCCCGGCTAGGTCGATGGCGTCTTCGTCCTGCACGACGATGTCGCCATTGCGGGTGACTCGGAAGGAGGTGGCGGCGGCGACGGTTTCGCCGGGGAAGAAATCGCCGGCATGGGCGGCGACGAGGTCTTCGACGAGTGCGAAGGCAATGGTGGAATCCGCAGTGGTGACATTGACCCGGCGGCCGAGAATTTCTGGAATCGGGATGAGAACGTGGCGGGTGGCGTGGGTCTCGGGGTCGAGCAGGCGGCAGGCGACGACGATCTGGAGAGGCGGGACGATGGGCGGCGGCCCTGCGGGATCGACGGCGAGAGGGGTGAGCAGCGGGAAGATGGAATCCTCGAAATGGGCTGCCAACTGGACCGCTTGCTCGACCGTGAGATCACGGACGCGGAGGGGGCGGATGCCGGATTTCTCCAAAGCGGGGACGAGGGTGCCGGAGAGGAGAGCGTATTGGTCGGCGACCATCTTGAGAATCCGCTGGCGCAGGGCGGCGAGATTCCGGGCGGGGGTCATGCCGGAAGCGTCGGGGGATTTCCTGCCGCTGCGGCGGAGCAGCATGAGGCCGCCGATGCGGACTTGGAAAAATTCGTCGAGGTTGGACGCGGTGATGGCGAGGAACTTGACGCGCTCGAGCAGCGGAAGATCGGCGCGATGGGCTTCGTCGAGGACGCGCTGGTTAAACTCGAGCCAGGATAGTTCGCGGTTGAGGTAGGGGGCGGGCATGGGGAAGTGGCGGGAGAGTCGGAAGGTCTTAAGGTCTTAAGGTCTTAAGGTCGAAGAGGAAGATGTTGGAGAATTTGGATTTCCATGGGGATTCGGAAGTGGCTAGTTGTCCTCTTCGATGGCCACGGCGAGGCCGAAGACCTGCTCGAAGAGGTCGGCTTTTGAGGCCATGGCGAGGCGCTCGACGGCGGCATCGGCGACGCCGGGGAGGGCAATGCGGAGCTTGCCGGATTCGATATGTAGGTCGATTTCCCCGACGCGCTGGGCATGGGTGCGCTCGAGGGCGTCGGCGACCCGGAGGAGGGCGGCGAGCTTGCAGACGCGGATGCGGTCATCGATGCAGAGTGCTGCGTAGCTGGGGTGCTCGAGGCGGGGGCCGGAGTGGCGGTGGTAGCGGGCGACGAGGGAGACAATCGTGACATCGAGCCGGTCGAGGCCGAAGATTTCCGAGTTGAGGATGAGGTATTCGGAGTGCTTGTGATGAGCGCGGGGGCTGACGTAGGTACCGACTTCGTGGAGGATGGCGGAGACTTGGAGGAGGAGTTCGTCGTGGGGGCTTAGCTGGTGGAGATCGGCCAGCTTCGCGAAGAACATCGCGCAGAGGTTGCCGACGTGCTCGCCGTGGCTGGGGTCGGATTGGTAGCGCTTGGCGAGGATGCGGGACGAGCGCAGGACCTCCTCGGCGAAGGCGCCGGTAAGCTCGCGGGAGACGAGCAAATCGTGCAGCAGGCCTTGCTCGTACTCGCTGGTGGGAATGTGAACTTCCGCCAATTTCAGTGTCTCGGCGACGGCGAGATTGAGCTCCAGCGCGGGCACGAGGGCATCGGCGGTCTGGTAGTCGAGCTGGAATCGCTTCACGAGCTCGACGTCCGAGAAATTCGCGGCGTCGGTGGTGAACTGCCGCATCGCCTTGGTCGTGCAGACCTGGCGGGAGCCGGTTAGAGGCGCGGCCACGGACTGGATTTCGTAGCCGATGAGCACCAGTCCGTCGATAGAGACATCGGAGAAATCGAAGCGGATTTGCGCGAGATTTCCATAAGCATGCTCGCGCAGGACACGGAGCATGGCGGCGCCTTCGGCATGGGAGCCATCGACGGCCTCGCGGGTGCGGTGGGTGCCCATGCGGTAGCTGGTATAGCGGGAAATGAGGCCGTTCTGGAAGAGCAGCGCGCGGGTGTTCCCGGGGCCGACGTGGAGGACGAGGATGTTATCCTGGCGCATCGCCGGGAGGTCGCGGAGACGGCGGCGGGTCTTCAGGTAAATGAGCCGGGTCATTTCGCCATCGTCGATGACGCCGATGCGCAGCCCGCAGGCGATGCGGATGCGGTTCATGACGGTCTCGTGGTTGGTGGCCTCGCTTAGAATGTTGCTGGCGACGGCGCGGGTGACGGAGTGCGGGTCCACACCAAATTCGGCGAGGCTTTCCTGAAATCCCCGGATGATGCTGACAATGCGTTCGGTGGTCTGCGCGCCGACGGGGCCGTTGCGGAAAATGTCCCGGGCGACGGGCGCGGGCTGCTCCAGGAAATCCACCGGGACGAGCGTGCCATCCGCCGATTTCTCAGCGACCATCATCGAGACGGAGCTCGCGCCGATGTGGAGTGCCGTGAGCAGGTTCCCGGCATCCGGGGAGATTTTCGCGGCACGGCGGAGCGGGGTCATCGCCGAAGACAACGCGCGCCGCCCTGCCTTTCAACCCTCAATTGGTGACACTGGCCGCAGCCGGGCCTGCGGAAATCGGTGAAAAACTCCGTTGCCAGTCCGCAGCCGCTCTTGAAGAATGATCGGGCCGATGGCCGAGAAAATCCCCGCAGTCGAAATCACGGACCTCGTGAAGGACTTCAAAACCTCCTTCCGCAGGCAGCCTCTCCGGGCGGTGGACCGGGTGTCCATCCGCATCATGCCGGGCGAGGTCTATGGCCTCATCGGACCGAATGGCTCGGGGAAATCGACCACCATGAAGGCGCTGCTCGGTTTGGTGGCGCCCACGTCCGGCCAATGCGCGATTTTCGGCAGGGACTCCATCAAGGTGGATTCGCGCAACGATGTCGGCTTCCTGCCGGAAAATCCCTATTTCTACAAGCATCTCAGCGGCGCGGAGACGCTTCGATTTTACGGGAAACTCTGCGGCTTGGGCGGACGCAGGCTGGCCGACCGTGTGAGCGAATTGCTCGCGCTGGTCGATTTGGAAAGCGCGCGCGACCGGCGGATCGGCGGCTATTCCAAAGGCATGCTCCAGCGCATCGGCCTGGCGCAGGCGCTGGTGCAGGAGCCGCGGCTGGTGATTCTGGACGAGCCGACGGCGGGCGTTGATCCGGTCGGCTCGCGGCAAATCCGCGATTTGATCCTCAAGCTGCGCGAGCAGGGCATCACCGTCTTTCTCTGCTCCCACCTGCTCGAACAGGTGCAGGAAGTCTGCGACACGGTGGGAATCATTTTCAAAGGCCGCTTGGTGAAAGAGGGCCGGCTGGACGACTTGATCGCCATCGAGGACCAGACGGAAATCGTGCTCAAAGACGCGGATCCGGCGCTGATTTCCCAAATCGAGGCCTTGGTCGCTGGAAATCCAGGTGCTTCGCTCGTCCGTACTGGCAAGCCGCGGACCACTCTGGAGCGGCTGTTCTTGCGCGAGACCGCCCGCCGCGAAAACGAGGAAAACGACGACACGACGCCATGACCGCCACCGCCGCATCCACTCCCCGCGCCTCGCACATCGGCCGCATTCTGGTCATCGCCCGGCATGCTTTCACGCAGCTTGTGCGGATGAAGGTGTTCTATTTCCTCGCGGTTTTCGGTGTCATCACCATCGCCAGCAATTTCTTCGATCTGCCGCAGCACGAAGGTCCGGAAACGGCCGGCGTGGCGGTGCTGCACTCCATCAAGAGCTGGTCGATCGGCACGATGTCGCTGTTTTCCGTGGTGCTCGCAATCGTGGCGACCGCGCTTTTGCTCCCGAAAGACGTCGAGGATCGGACGCTCTACACCATTCTAGCCAAGCCGGTTCCGCGCTTCGACTACCTCGCGGGCAAGCTCCTCGGCGTGTTGCTGCTCATCCTCGTCTCGCTGGTGCTGATGGATTTGCTGATGGTGATCGTGCTCCATGTACGCACTTCCATCCTCTCCGGTCAGCAGCTCCCCGCCGCCAAAGCCCTCGGCTATTCCGCCGCGGAGCTCGATTCGCTGCGGGAGGAAATCCAGAGAAATGGCTCCACCTGGTCCGTGCAGGGCGCGGTGTGGGCAGTCTTCCTGCGCTCGTCCATCATGGCGTCGATCGCGCTGCTGATATCCACTTTCTCAACCAGCACGCTCTTCACCACGGTCATCAGTTTCCTGATGTTTTTCATCGGCCACTTCCAGGCCGACGCGCGCAATGTCTATTTCCACTCCAGCCAGGCGGGCGAAGGTCTGCTCGAGCGCGGCGGCGCGCTGCTGTTCTCGCTGGTGCTGCCGGATTTCCAGATTTTCAACGTCATAGATGCCGTCATCGTCGGCCAGGCGATGCCGCTAGCGGTTGTCGGCAAGCTGACGCTGGTCGGACTCTATTACGCCGTGTTTTTCACCGCGGCCTCGTGGTTCTTATTTGCCGAAAAGGAATTCTGACCCGTGAAACCTTGGAAGCGAAACGGAATCCTGGCGGCCGCCTTGCTCGTCTTCGGCGCGGCACGTCTCCCATTCGAGGCCGGCTTGGCGAGAGAACTCCGCGCTGCCCGGCTGACCGCGCCGGATTTGGATATCGGCACCAAGGAACGCATCGGTCAGACCAGCGCCGTCGTTGCTCTGGGCGGCTTGCGCACTCTGGTGGCCACCTTCATGAACCTGCGCGCCTTCGCGTTCTTCGAGGAAACCCGCTGGGACGACGTCGCCGATACCTATGACACCATCGTAAACCTCGCCCCGCACACTTCGTACTACTGGGATTCCGGCCACTGGCACCAAGCCTACAACGCCGCCTCCTACTACCTGAACGACGAAAAACTCACCCCGCTGCGCCGGAAAGTGGCCTGGCGCGCCTCGATCGTCCGTGGCCGCGCCTTTCTGGAACGCGGCATCCGGAACAACCCCGGCAACTGGGTGCTGTGGAAGGATTTAGGCGACCTGCTCACCTTTCAGGACAAATTCACCGCCTTCCCGGATCCCGACAAAACCTTCGCCGATGCCGCCGAAGCCTACCACCAAGCGGAAATCAACGGAGCCCCGCAATACGCGCTTCGTTTCCAGCTTTACGCGCTAGCCCGCGTCCACGGGCGGGAGAAAGAGGCGTTGGAAATGGCCCGCAACCTCTATGCCGAGGAGCGCAACCGCACGCCCACGCTGCTGTCCATGCTCTTCGTGCTCGAAGCTCACGAAAATCCGGACATGGATTTGGTCGCCAAGGCCAGCGAGATTTTCGGCTCGCCGGATGCCGCCTACAAGGCCCTCGCAGACCACTGGCTGCGGACCCGCGAGCGCTTTCCCGTCTTCGGCGTCGCGCGGACGCTCCAACTTCTGGAAACCCTCCTGAAGGTCCCGGCGGAAAACAGCGTTCTGAAAAAATGACCTTCGGCTTTCCTCTCGACAGATTCGCCGCCAACCGCAAACGTTTCCCTTCCCAGCCCAGCCTCTCCCATGCGGATCGCACTTTTCGGTGACATACATGCCAATCTGGAAGCCCTCGACGCGGTGCTGGAGGATGCGGAAAATCAGAATGTTACCGACTATGTCTGCATGGGCGACTTGGTGGGCTACAACGCCGATCCCGCCGCCTGCCTGGAGAAAGTCCGCGCCATGAACTGCCCAACCGTGAAGGGAAATCACGATGAGGACGCCTCCGGCAGCCACTCGCTGGACAGTATGAATCCGGTCGCCGCCGCCGCGCTGGAATGGACCCGCCTGCAGCTTGATGACGAGCAGCGGCAATGGCTCAGCCGCCTCCGGATGGTCCGCCAAGTCTCGGATTTCACCGTCGTCCACAGCACGCTCGATCAGCCGGCGCATTGGAATTACGTGACCAACCGCTTCGACGCCATGTCGAATTTCTCCTACCAATTCACTCAGCTCTGCTTCCACGGCCACACCCACGTCCCGCGGGTTTACGTGAAGAGCGACAAGGTGAACGAGGTCGGCGCGGACTCCGTGGCGATCGAGGCCGGCCTGAAATACTTCATTAACGTCGGCTCAGTCGGCCAGCCCCGCGATGGCGATTGGCGCGCCTGCTACGCCATTTACGATCTGGAACTCAACCTCCTCGTCTTCCGCCGCGTCGAATACGACATCGCCCGAACGCAGAAGAAAATCCTCGCCGCCGGTCTCCCCCCCATGCTCGCGGAACGGATTCAGGAAGGCCGCTGAAGCTACTTATCCGTAGGCTTCGGCGTCTTGTCGGCTTGCTTCTCGATGAACTCGACGATCATCCCGGCGACGTCCTTTTTGGACGATTGCTCGATGCCTTCCAGGCCTGGCGAAGAGTTCACTTCCATGACCACCGGGCCGTGATTCGATCGGAGCAAGTCGACACCGGCGAGATTGAGGCCCATGGCTTTGGCGGCGCTGATGGCGACGGCCCGCTCGTCCGAGGAAATCTTCACTTTCACAGCCGTGCCGCCGCGGTGGAGGTTCGAGCGGAACTCGCCGGGCGCCGCCTGTCGCATCATGGAGGCAACCACTTTGCCGCCGATCACGACGCAGCGGATGTCCGCGCCATCGGCTTCCTTGATGAATTCCTGCACCAGAATGTTCGCGTTCAGCCCCTTGAACGCTTCGATCACGGATTCCGCGGCATTCGCGGTTTCCGCCAGCACCACGCCGACGCCCTGGGTGCCTTCCAAGAGCTTGATCACCAGCGGCGCGCCGCCGCACATCTCGATCAGCTTGCCGGTCGCATCGGTGTGGTGGGCGAAGCCGGTGACGGGCAGGCCGATGCCGCGTTTTGCCAGGATTTGCAGCGAGCGCAGCTTGTCCCGCGAGCGCGCGATCGCCACGGACTCGTTGAGCGTGAAGACGTTCATCATCTCGAACTGGCGCACCACGGCATTGCCGTAAAACGTGTGCCGCGCGGCGATCCGCGGGATGATCGCGTCGGCCACCAGTTCCACGCCATCCACGTAGATCCGCGGTTTGCGCGACGCGATGTTCATATAGCAGCGCAAATAATCGACGACGCGGACCTCGTGCCCGCGGGTCTGCGCGGCGGTGACGAGCGCGGCGGTGCTGTAGAGGTCGGGGTTGCGGGAAAGGATGATGATTTTCATATGCGAAAGCGGTTTGGGATTTCCCGCCGGACGATTGCGCGGGCGTCCAATAGCCGGGCTGCGGGATGGTCAACTCCAAATCGGGCCGCGCTCCGTAGCGCTACGATGCTGGTGGGAAATCCTGCCATTTCCGCACCATGCGCAGCATCGATTCCTCGGCCGTGAGCGCCGCCACGCCGCCGATCGGCACCCAGCGCAGATCGTGGGATTCCTCGCTGACGGTGAAATCCGTCGGGCCGGTTGCGCGCAGAACGTAGCGGACATCGTAGTGCAAATGCTCCGGCTCATCCCGCCGCGCGGGGATCGGGTGGATGTCCAAATCGAAGATTTCCCCGGTCACGGGCGCGAAGTCCACCAGCCCGGATTCCTCGCGCGCCTCACGCATCGCGACGGCCGGCACGTCCGGATCGCCATCGGCATGGCCGCCGAGCTGGAGCCAGCGGTTCAGCTTGCGGTGGTGGGTGAGCAGAGTTTCGGAGCCATCCGCGCTGACGATCCAGGCCGAGCCGGTGATGTGGCCGATGGCCAGCGTGCGCTCGAAGCAATCCGGATTCTCCCGCACGAAACCCACAAACAGCGCCACCGTTTCCGCCTCGCCCGGGTGGCTGTAGGCGTAGCGCGCGAGTTGGTCGAGGAGCGGCTGGCGGTGCATGCGGCGGACTTGTGCCGGGCGGGCGGTGGATTGCAACGGATTTCCCGGCGCTCACATCCCGGCTTCAGCAAGCCGCTCGTCCATCTCCGTTTTCTGCAGCTCGCTCGTGAATTCGCTCAAATCCCCGGCGATGACTCCGGCCAGATTGTGCGAGGTGTGGCCGATCCGGTGGTCCGTGATCCGGCTCTGCGGGAAATTGTAAGTGCGGATTTTTTCCGACCGGTCGCCCGAGCCGATCAGCGCCCGCCGGTGGCTGGAATACGCCTGCTGCTGCTCATACAGCTTCCGTTCGTAGAGCTTGGAGCGCAGGATTTGCATCGCCATTTCCTTGTTCTTGATCTGCGACCGGCCGTCCTCGCAGCGGACGTAAAGGCCCGTCGGCAAATGGAAAATCTGCACCGCGGACTCGGTGCGGTTGACGTGCTGGCCGCCCGCGCCGCCCGCCCGGCAGACCTCGATGCGCAAATCTTCCTGCCGCAATTCCACGTCCACCTCCTCCGCCTCCGGCAGCACCGCGACGGTCACAGTGGACGTGTGGACGCGCCCCTGCGTCTCCGTGGCCGGCACGCGCTGGACCCGGTGGACGCCGGATTCGTACTTCAAATACCGGAAAACCTCTTGCCCCGTGACCTTGAGAATCACCTCCTTGAAGCCGCCCACTTCGGACGGCGAGCTCTCCAAATGCTCGCATTTCCAACCCCGCAGATCCGCGTAGCGCTGATACATGCGCATCAGCTCCGCCGCGAAGAGCGAAGCCTCGTCGCCACCGGCCCCCGCGCGGATTTCCACCAATGCATCCCGATCCTCGCTCGGGTCCGAGGGCAGCAGCGCGTATTGCAGGTCGGTCGAGAGCCGCGCGATTTCCGCCTCCAGCGCCGGGATTTCCTCCGCGGCCATCGCGGCGAAATCCGGATCGTCCGACCGCGCGAGCTCCTGATTGTCCGCAATCTGCCGCCGCGCCGTTTCCAAATTTTCCCAAAGCTGGAGCGTCTGCTTGATCTTGCCATGCTCGCGGAGAATCGCGGTGGCGCGCGGCGGATCGGAAAACAGTTCGGGATCTCCGACCGCCTCCTCCAGTTCGGAGAAGCGCTCGCGGCGTTTGGAAATGAGCGGGGCGTAGTCCACGGGCGGGAGTGGAGACCAATCCGCCGGACCCGCAAATGCGAAATGCGCCGCGCTTGGCCGGATTCCCGGAATCCCGCCTTGGCAAAGGGATTCCCGCCGCCCCAGCATGACCGGACTATGAACTGGCGGCGCATCCTCATCGGGAAATGGAGTTGGAAACGGCCGTTTCAATCCATCATCGCGATCTACGCCATCCTTTGCATTATCGTCTTCTTCTTCGCCGACCGGCTGATTTTCCAGCCGCCGACCGCCTCCTACGGCGCGGATTTCCCGGGCCTCGTCCATTTCCAAACCGATGCCGGCGAGGACATCGCCGCGGTGGAATTCCCCGCCGCGCCCGGCATGCCGACGC
>JBBSUD010000052.1:0-35396 GCA_038235225.1 Verrucomicrobiales bacterium | reverse complement strand
GTTGAGCTTGTTCGTGCGATCCACGACGAGCACGGAAACGATGGCTGTGGCCCGCGCCGAGCCGCCGCCGGAAATGACGTAGGAAAACGTCTCGATATACGGGTCCGGATTGGCGCTGCCGGCCGGCGTGTAGCGGACTTGGCCATTTTCCACGACAGCCTGACCGCCGGCGTCGGGATTTTCGGAAATCAACTCGATGACGAGGGCGTCGCCCGAAGCGGGAATGATGCTGTCGTTCGCGAGCACATCGAGCAGCGGTGCCTGCCCGGCGGCCACGGTGAAGCGGTCGTTGCTGGCGCGGAGATTCCCATTGAGACGGTCCACCGTCACCCGCGCGGTGACGAGAGCGGTGTCTTGATTGCCCAAGCTATCCTCGATGGTGTAGGTGAAATACTCATCGCCTACGAAGCCGGCTTCCGGCGTGTAAACCAGCGATTCCCCGGATTCGACGGCCACTGCGCCGCCGCCGCTTGGCGGACCCACAGCGACGATTTGGCGGGTGGTGCCGAGGCCGTCGAGGCTGGTGTCGTTTTCCAAAACCCGCAGTTCGATGGCGTTGCGATCCGCCTCGACGCGGAAAATGTCGTCATTGGCGAAGAGGTAGCTGCCATCCAGCAGGGTGTAGGTGAATGTGTCCGCGAAGGATTGCCCTTGGGCCAATCCTTGCAGGGTGATGGAAGGCTCGCCGGTGGGACCGGCGAAGACCGATGCCCGCGGATCGTAGCGGAAGGTGCTGGCAATGACGTGCCAGACTCCGCCCAGCGCGGAGAAATCGGGATTCCAAGGGACTGGCACCGTGAAGGAATCCGCGTCCACGCGGGAAATCACGAACTGGCCGGTGAGGCCGCCGCTGTCGGGCAGGACGAGTTCCTCGCCGCTTTGCAGACCGTGGGAACTGGAGCGAACGGTGGTGGTGGCGGGATTTCCGGGAGTGGCGGAGAAACCTTCCACCGATCCCTCGCGGGGTTCCACGATGACATCGACGCGCGTTCCGAAGTAGTTGGTGCCGGCATTTTCCACGGGCAGGAGGAATTTCCGATTGTCCGGCAAATGCGTGTCCTGGTCGATCTCCGTGCCGCTAAGAAGCAGTCCCGGAGGGCGGACTTCGAGGAGAGTCTTCTCGTCGGTTTCCAGAGCCACGGCGGCCGCGGTCGGGCGGTCGTTGCGGCCTTCCACCAGCACCGCCACCAGCGAATTCACCCGGCTGAGGCCGTCGAAAACCGTCACGACGAAGGTGTCGATGACCCGCTCCTTGAAGGCCAGCGCCTGCAAGCGCGGAGACCCGGTCGGGTCATAAGTGAGCGTGGAGCCATCCGGACTCAGCCGGACGGTTGCGCCCTCGCGGCTGGTCGCTTGGGCCGGAGTGAGCTCGAGGCGGAGGACATCCGAGGTGTCCACGTCGAGGTCGTCCGCCAGGATCAGCGAGCTCGCGAGATCGAGGCTCGCATCCTCATTCGTCCATTCCAGACCGGAGATGCGGGTGAAGCTCGAAGACCCGGCACCCGGCGTGCGAATCGCCACGGAAATCGTTCCCCCGCCTTCCGCGGGCGGCAGGATGTAGAGCACTTCCGAGCCGCTGATGTAGTCCGCCAAGGTTTGCCCGGCGGGAACGTCCGGCTGCAAGGCCACAAGGCCCGGCGGATTGTCGGTGGGAACCGGCGCGTCGTTCACGCCGGTCACGGCGATGGATACCAAGGCCAGCGAGACGGCGCCCGCGTGGTCTTCCACGGCGTAGTAGAAGCGATCTGTCGCCTGCTCGCCCGCCGCGAGGCTGTCGAGAAAGGTCGAGGGCCGCGGATTGTAAACGAGGTTCGTCTGCGCCCGATTGGCGCGGATTTCCAACCGCACCTCGGCTCCATGCGAGCTGGTGGTAGCGAGACGGTTCGAGTCGTTCAGCACCGTCCAAAGTCCCTTCGCTGCGGCGGAATCGATAAAGACGACCGGCACCGTGAATGTGTTCGCTCCGGTCACCGTGACGGCGTGGTAGCCATTGTAGGAAGGGTGGCCGCCGTAGCCGGAAATGAGAATGGTGTCGCCGCTCTTCAGGTCGTGGCTGGTGACGGTCACCGTCACCGGCGACTGCCCGGGCGTGCCGGTGATGTCGAGAATCGGGCTAGCTTGGCAGACGCCGATGACATTGAGCTGGGTGTCGTTGGTGTCCGGGTCGCTGTCGTTGACGAGCAGCGCTGTGCCGGAAATCGTTCGTGGGGCGGGGTAAATCCCATCGGTGTCAAGTGGCGTGCCGATGCCGGCCAGCGTGGAATCGCCGAAGATTCGCAAAATCGTTTCCTCGTTGGTGGAGGCCAGATCCGCGGCCGGAGTCGGCGGGTCATTGCGGCCGAGCACGGTGACTTTTACCAGCGCTTCCGAACGGGCCGTCGGAGTGCGCGGGGCCGCGCCCTGCCAATTTCCCAGCTCCGCGGCGGCCGGTCCCGCAGCGTAATTCACGTCGATGACAAACTCGTCCGCGGTGGGGTCGCCGATGACGTGGCGACCGTTGTAAGCGGCGACCGGCGCGCCGGAAATATCGACTTGGTCGCCCGCCAGCAGGCGGTGATTCGGGGCCATCACCCGCGTTTTTCCGAGCGGACTTTGGGAATAGCCGGTCACGCTGCCGGCCCCGATGTCGATGACGGAGTAGGCGAAAGTATCGGTGACGCGCGCTCCCGCCGGCAGCGAATTGAACGCCGCGCGGGGGTCGATGCTGACCGCCGTGCCGCGTAAGGGCAGCCCGGCCGGAGTGATGGTGACGGTGGCTCCGGCGGCAGTGAGCGTGGAGGATCGATCTGTCGCGGGCGGAGTCGCGGATGGCGCGGTATTCAGATCGACCACGAACAAGCGGTCCGAGCCATCGGCGTCCAAGTCATTGGCCAGCAGGTCGAGCTGCGCGATTTCGTCCTCGGTGATTTCCAGCGAATCCACCACCGCGATGGGATAGGCGTTCGGGAATCCGAAGGGGGTTTTGCCGGTATCGAGTCCCGGGGAAGTCTTGTCGCCGGTGCCGGCGAGATCCACACCGCCATTTGGCGGCGGCCCGACGAGGCCGTGAGGCACGAAGGCAGCTCCTTGGAACTGTGGTGCCAGTGTGATCGAGTGATCCGCCACGCCGGTCAGTGCGATGGGCGGCTCGGTCGGGCGGAAAAACGCGGTGTTGTAGGCCACGGCGGCGACGACCGGCTGCGGGCCGTCGGTCGGCAGCGGTGCGCGGAGCTCGATCGAGCCGCGATCGGTCAGCGAAAGCGAGTTGGCGGCAGCGGTCTTCACGACCGGGGTGCCGGCCGGCGCACCCGGATTTGCTGGATCCGGCGCGGGCAGCACGGCCGGCGCAGCGGGATCGGTGGAGAGAACAATGCCGCCGCCAGGCTGGATGAGCGCCGGGGCGAAGGTGTGTTTCTTCGAGCCATTCACCCAGACTTCGTAGCCATTGATCTCGAAGGCGGCCTCGTTGCGCGGGTTGTAGAACTCGATGAACTGCGCCCCCGGTATGGCGCGGAAGATTTCATGAATCACTAGCTTGATCTGCGCATCCGCATCCACCGCGCCGATGTCCGCGGTGCCATTCCGGATGACGCCCCGTTGATCGAGCGCAGCCAGACCGGGGAGTGCGGTGCCGATCGCTTTGCTTCCCGCCATCAATCGGTGGCCGCGGCTCGGGCCGTCCAGCGTGGAAATCGGCGCGAGCAGGGGATCGACCGCGCGCTGGTCGGTATTCTGGTTGAGCAGGACCGTCAGTTGCGACACGCCGGCCTGGATGCGCGTGGTGGCGGTGTTGTCGCTGGAAAGGTTGCCGCCGCTGGAGACGATTTCGCCACTGCCGGCGACCTTGAGATTGTGGGCCGAGTTGGCGTCGGCGAAGAGGCTGTTGGCCAGCTGGACGCGGGTGTTGGCGACATTGCTGTGAATGGAGCTGCCGTTGCCGGAACCATCGCTATTTCCGGCGAAGGTGCAGTGCGTGAAGCCGATATTGCAGAGGCTGGAGGCGGTGAAATTCTCCGAATAAATCGCGCCGCCGCCGTAGCCGGTGGGCGCTGGCTGGGCATTTCCGGAAAACGTCGTGTTGAGGAAGCTGCAGGCTTCGTCCGTGTAGAACGAGACCGCGCCGCCGCCGAGGCCGGAGGTGGCACCGAGCTTGTTGCCCTCGAACAGGCAGCGCTCGACCTTGAGCGCGCCTTCGGCCACGTCGATCGCTCCGCCCCAGTATTTCGCCACGCAATTGGCCACCGTGCAGTCTTCCAGCGTCAAAATGCCAGCCGGTTTCCCAGGAACCGGGCGGCCGACAAAGAAGGCCCCGCCGGTCGCCGCAAAGCCGCGTGAGAATCGCAAGCTTTTGAAGGTCACGCTGGCGTGGATGCGGAAAAGCTGGACGTCGCTTTCCTCGGTCAGGCCGTTGCTGTTCGCGTCGCCGGTGATGGTCAGCTTGTCCGCGCCGGGGCCGAGGAAGGTGAGGTGCTTGTCGATGAACAAGTGCCCGAGGCTTTTGTTCAGCCGGATGACGGCCGGGTAGCCGGGCAGCGCGAAAGTGATGACATCGTTGTTTTTCGCGGAGGCGATGACGCGCCGCAGCGAGCCCGGCTGGTTGTCATCGGCGAGCCGGGTGACCAGCAGATTCCGCGCGTTATTTTCCAGCATGACCGGCAACACGCGCTGGGTGGTATTGAGCGCGGAATCGGCGGCGGTGATGGTGAAATCCGTCCGGCCGGGTTGGTTCGGCGGGAATTGGTAAGCGGCATTCAGTGCGTAAACGAGGTTCTGAATTGCAGTGGTGACCGCGGTCGCGGAGCCGGTCATCCTGTAGGTGCGCGAGCCGGCGGAAGTTTCCTGAAACGCACCGAGCTGGCTGAAGGAGCCTTTGGCGGGATTGTCCAGTTTCACGGTAAGCGCGACATCGCCTTCTTCCTCGATGGTGACCTTGGCAAACGGCTTGGAAGCGGCCGGCGGAGGATCGATGAATGCAGGCGTGGTGGTTGGCGGAAAGGTGCCCGATGAGTTAACGAGCTTGTCCCAATAAACTCCCGGCGCGCCATTCACGGCGGTGACTTCGAGCAGCGTCAGGTTATTGGAGGCGGAAAGGCCGCCGGCGTCGGTCACCTTCACGGTGATTTTCACGGACTCGCTTTTGTTGACCGGCAGCCGGCCCGGCGTCGGGACGAAGGTGACCAGTCGCAGCAACCGCGTGACCTCGGCGGCGGTCCCCGAAAGCGAGGTCGCATTGCCGAACGTGCCCTTGGCGGGATCGTCCGCGGAAAGCGTGACGGTCACGGTTTGGTTGCCATCCGGCTCGGAGACGGTCACCCGCGAGAAGGGATAAGTCGGGGAGTCGCCCGGGTTGTCTGTCATCCGCTGCACATCCCCGGCAATGCCGGAAATCGATGGCGGGTCGTTCAGGAAGGTGATCGTCAGCGGAACATCGGTCACCGTGCTGGCCGAAGCCGCCGTGCCGCCGGGGTGGACGTCCGTGGCGGCGAAGTGGATGGTCGCGGTGACCGAGGTGGCGGTGCCGTCCAGCGGTTTTGCCCGGTAGCGGATCGATTGCGAGGAATTGGCCACCGTGGCCGAGGACCCGGTGATGGGATCGGAGGGCAGGAACAAGGTGCCCCGTTTGTCCACCGCAGGTTCGGTGACGGCCACCGAGAAGGAATCGCCCGGATCGGGGTCGCTGACGGAAATCCGGAACGGAGTGACATCCGCGGTGTCGTCAATCGAAGCGACCGTCACCGTGACCGACATTTGTGGCGGATCGTTGAGGGAACGGACGTTGACGGCCGGGCTGAGCGGGTTGGACGACCGGTTGGTGCTGTCTTTCAGCTCAATGGTCAGCGGGAAATTGAAAACACCGACCGGCCGGGCATTCGGCACCGGCGTGAAAGTGACGCCGCGGAGTTTGGTCTGGGCGGCGGCCGGTGAGCTTGAGGTGGAGCTGTAAATCCAGCTCAGATTGTCCGCCGAACTGGATTTGCTGTAGCCGGAAAACGCGAAGGTGCCGATTTCATCGACGGATTTCGGGAACGTCACGGTGACAGTCTGCGGATCGGCCGAGGGCTTGTTATGGTCGGGATCCACGATCGTCACCGCCGAGAAAATCGAGTGGACGATGGTGGCGTCTTCCACCGATGGGTTGGTGGACGAGGCATCGTTGAGCGGCACCGTGGGGGTTCCCAAAACGGCGCCGCCGAGAGCGGGCGGGTCCTCCACCGCGTTGACGGTGATGGTGAAAATCTGCGCCGGCGATTCGTCGTCTCCTCCGTTGGCGGTGCCGCCGTCGTCTTTGAGTTTGATTGTCACCGTCGCCGAGCCGTTTTCATCCTGAGCCGGGGTAAAGGTGAGCGTCCCCGCGGAGCTGACCGCCGGGCCGGCCGCGAACAGGCCGGGATTGGTGCTGGTGATGACGAAAGTGAGCTGCTGGCCGGATTCGTTGACGGGGCCTTTTTTGATCAGCGTCGCCCAGTTGGTGACCGACTTTTGTCCCGAGTCCTCTTCTACAGGTTGATTTCCCCCCTTGGTGAAAGACGGCTGATCGTTCACGGCGGGCACTTTGATCCTCACCAAAACGGGAGTCGCGGAATCCGTGCCCGAATCTCTGGCGACTACTTTAAAAGCGCCGATGCCGCCGGTCTCGTCGAAATCATCGGCGTCGGGCGTCCAGGTCCAAGTGCCGCCGGACGATAAAGTCGCGCCCGCCGTGAGCGGGGTGCCGCCATTTTTCAATACGCCGGATTCCACCGAGACGAGCTTAAAACTGCTCGATGCGGGAGCCGCATCGGACGCGTCGGCCAGGGTCTGATATGGAATCGTCGTGGCGGTGTCCTCCTTGCCGCCGTTGAGCGGGGTGATGGACGTCAGGGTCGGCGCCGCGGCGGCGGCGCTGACGAGTCCGAGGACGAGGAAGAGGGGGAGCAGGCGTGGGAAAAGGTCCATGGAAGTGGAAGTTAGCGGGGCTGTGCGGGCGACTGGACGGACACGCCCGGAAATTCTGGCGGAGTGTCGGATGAGCCGCGCGCGAGGCGCGGCGTGGGAAGTTCCACCCGGCGGGCGGCATCGAAATTCATGGTGGCGTGGGCGCGCTCGACCGATTCGGCGACGAACTTCACCTCGGCGGCCTTGCGCTTTTCCAAAAGCAACTCCTGACGCAGCGCGGGAGCCACCTCTTCGTATGGCTGCATCCCGCCGCCGCGGCTGTCGGTCTTCATGACCACGTAAAATCCTTGCGGAGTTTCCAAAATCCCGCTGCGTCCGCCTTTGGGCAGGCTCCGGCCGGCTTTCACGACTTCAGCGGGGATTCGTTCGAGGTTGGCCTTCTCGTCGAGCCAGCCGAGATCGCCGCCGCGGTAGCGGCTTGTCTGGTCATCCGAAAACTCGATTGCCACCGCGCCGAAGCCGTTCGCCGCCGGTCCGCGACCGCCGGGCACGGGCTCCTCGGAAACGCGGGCCAGCGCGCTTTCCAGTCGCTGCTTCGACTCGTCCCGGCGCGCGGCGGAACCCTTTTCCGGCGCTTCTTGGTAGAGGATGGATAAGCGATCCATCGCGTTGAGCGCATATTTCTCCGACCGTTGGTCATAAGCGGCGCGCACCTCGTCCTCGGTAACCGCGAGGCCTTCCAGCGCCGGATCGATTTCCTGCTCGCGCAAACGGGCGATGAGCAGGCTCTCGATCCTCCGGCTCGTCTCCGGCTCCTCCGCAAGCCCGGCGGCGCGTGCCCGCGTCACCAGCGATAGCCGGTCCACCATTTCCTTCAGCAGATCCGCCGGTGGCGGCACCGTTTGGTGATTCGCCTGCCGCAATTCCGCTTCCTGAATGAGATCCGCCTTGGTGATCCGCTGGTCACCCACGGTCGCCAGCGGCGCCGGCCCCGCCTCCCCGGCGGCGGGCGCGGAGCGGCGGCACTGGCTCGACAAGCCGGCGAGGCAGATCAGCAGAAGCAGCTTGGAAATGGCACGTGTCATGGGGAAATTCATTGCAAATCAATCCGGGATGACGAGGCGGACGCGCATCGCAGCCTTGGCGGCGGCCGACATCGGCCGCTTGGCGCGGAAAACGGCGGCACCCGGATCGTTCGGCGCGACCTGTGACGTGATGTCCTCCACGACGGCGGAGCCACTGCTCCAGTTGGAGAAATCGTTGGTGTATTCCACCTGATATTGGAGATCCGTCACGCCCGGCTTGCGCCGGAAATGCAGCGTCAGGTAGTCGCCCTGCATCACCGCGCGCGGCAGCCGGGCGGCGCTGGCGGGGCCGTATGGATTGGCCGCATCCATGCTGAAAGCGTAGCGCGACAAGCGGTCCGCGAAGCCCGGGCCGGACATCTCGTTTTCCGCCTGCCAAGCGGGATAGCTCAGCATTCGCGGCACCAGCATCAGCTCCGCGGCGGGCGCAGGAATGGCATAGGCCGCGTCCGCCTTGAGCGTCATCACGATCGATTTGGCCTCGGCCGCACCAAAATTCACGGTGACCTTGGGCACGAACTCGACCAGGCGCGTCGTCTGGCCGGAGCCGAGCGTCAGGTAGGGCGTGACGCGGTTGTAGTCGATGCCGTTGACCGCCGTCCCGGACAGCGTGAACTGGACGAAAACCTCCGGCGACGTCAGCCCCGCGCGGCGCATCAGGATCGCTCCCGGCGCCGCGTCGCCCACGCTGGCGAGGCGTTCCAGCACCTCGAGGCTTAGCTGCGGCTTCAGATCTTCAATGGCGAGCTGCGCGGAAGACGCCGTGCCGACCAAATAAGCGGCCGATGATACGAGGGAAATCTGGACGACCTCGTTGAACTCGACCAGCGAATCCACATACGGCCGGATGGCAATGGATGCGGTGGCCTCACCGGCTGCGATTTCCACGACGGAGTAGACCGATTCGTAATCCACGCCGTTGGTCGCGTTGCCGCTGACGAGCAGATTCACCAGCAGCGGTGCGGTGAGATCGCCCTCGCGGATGAGGGTGAAAGCCCCGGCCACCGGGCCGTTCTCGCTGGCCGCGGCGGCAGCGGCGATGCTCACCCGCGGCGGCAGGGTGATGACGCCGGTCTTGAGATTTCCGGCGTAGTGGAGCGTCGGCAGATCCGCCGGCTGGAGCGTGGATCCCTGCAAACGCACCACCAGATCCGAATAGCCGATGCCAGTCCCCGCGGCGGAAACCTCGAGCAGCGCGTCCGCGCCGCTGCGGCGCAGGCGCACGTAGCTGGCAAGCCGCGCCGACGGCACATTCGGCAGCACGCCGGTCAAATCGATGGCGTCGCCCTGGGCGGGAGTGAAATCGGCGATGATTTCGGCGCTCGGTGTGAGCGCGGTATAGACGAATGTGTCCGGCCCGCCGCCGCCGGCGAGGGTGTTCGCGCCGGCACCGCCATTGAGAATATCAGCCGCCGCTCCGCCGGTGAGAACGTCGGCTGCGGGACCGCCCAGCAAGATGTGCGGAACTTCTGCGCCATAATTCGCATCGTGGCTGGCCATCGCGCCGGCGGCGAGTCCGGCGGTGGCGGCGGCGAGCCGGTGCGGACCGGCCGCCGCGCCGAAGTCGGCGATCAGGTAGCCATTTTCACGGGCGAGCCGGTGGCTCTCCAGACGCAGCCGTTCCGCCGCGGTAAGCGCCAGAGTCTGGGCATCGGATTGGAAAAGGCGGATGGCTATCTCCCCGGAAGACGCCTCGTGGGCGGGATTTTCGTCCCGCACGCTGACTTGGAATGAACCGACCTCAGCCCCGTTTTCATGTTGGAAAAGTAAGCGCCCGGATAGCACGTCCGCCGCGGTGAATGTGGACCCAGCGGTCAACTGGCGGGCGGTTTCCCCTGGCAAAGGAGCGGCATTCCGCAGGACAAGGCTGCCGCCGGATGGGAGCGAGCCGAGCGTGTAAACCAGTTGCGCCGGCGAGCTATCCGCATCCGCGACTTCGAGCGGGACCAGCGAGTCGGCTCCCTCGTAGGCGATGAATTCGCGGGTGAGGAGGCGTGGTTTGAGGGGATCGAAATTCGGGTCGCTGCCAGCGAGGTATTCGCCGCGGTTGTTGAGGCTGTTGCCATTGGCGTCTGCCAGCGCGTCGGCGCCGTTTTGCTTGTCGAGACCGTATTTCTCTTCCCACCAATCCGGGATACCGTCGTTATCTGTATCCGGCGATGGCGCGTCGATTTCCAGATCCACGCGCAGCGCGCCGGCTCGCAAAAGCTGGTCGAGCGCCAAGCCGGACGTGGCCGGCGGCAGAATCCGGGCCGGAGCCCCGCTCACGGAAATGGCCGCGTGCAGGGCAGTTGTCGGGGTCGTCCCCAGCGGCACCGCCTGCGGGCTGAGCACTTGGCCCAGCATGATCGCTTGGTGGGGCACGCGCACCAAGTACGACTGGTTACCGCCGTCCAACTCATCGATTTCGCCGGAAAGTCGGACCTCCGTGCCATCCGCCCGGCGGATCGTCCACTGCAAGGCGCCCGCGGTGACGAGCTGCTCTACATTCGGATTCCGCCGGTTCAGGATGCGGCCATAAATGATTGTTTCCGGCTCGCCGATGTAGCCGCTGGCGGCGGGCGCGGAGAGCAACCCGGCCAGCAGCCAGGCGGTGGCCGCAGTCGCAGACCGCAGGGGAAATGGGGAAATCCGGTGATTCATGGAGGTCGGAGTTAGGATTGGGCGGGTCGCTTCAGCCGCCGCTCTGGCCGTAGGTGTCGAAGATCAGCTTGATGTCGGTGACCTGGTCCACGAAGCGGTCCAAGCCGGTTTCGGGATCCGCATTGAGCGTGGCTCCCGGAATGATGAGCACCCACTGGGTGTTCCAAATCGAGCGGCCGACGAGACGGGTGTCCTTCACCGCGTCGCCCAGCTCATCCGGATAGGCGCGGAAATCGCTGAAACGGCGCTGGTCGGCGAAGCGGCCGTTGAGGCCGTCCAGCAGCGGGATGTAGCCGCTTTTCTGGATCGCGGTGCTGCTGGTGGGGAAGGGCACCGGGATCGCCTGCTCCACCACTTTCCACAGTCGCAGCTCGTTGGGATCGTCCGTCCGGGACACCCGCATGATGTCGATGCCGGCCGGCACGAAGTAGATCCGCGGCGCGGCCGAAAGGTCATTGACCACGTCATCGGTGCGGTAGCCTTGGAAGGCGACGCCCACGCCCACGATCTTGGTGGCGAAGTTGCTGGTGCTGTAGGCCTGGTCGCCACCGCTCAAGGGCTTGCCGAAGAAGTTTTTCCCGGAGCTGATGTCGGAGGAGAACCGCAGCACGATGCCCGGCTGCGGCAGCGGCTTGCCCGCAGCGTCCGTGGCGGCGGCGAAAGGCCGGCACTGATTGCGGAATTCCGGCAGTTGCCAAAGGTCGGCCACGCGCGCTGTCTGGAGCTGTTGCTTCCACGCCGCATCCGAATCCTCGCCGGGCGTCGGTGCTTCATTGGCCGGCGCGGCCGGATCGACATCCTCGTGGGGAAGGATGCGCAGCAGCTCGCCGCGCATGGAAATTTCCCCGGTTTCCCGCTGCGGGTTATTGAAGCCGAGCTGGCCGCGTTGCGAGTCGTAGTTCTGCTTCAGCCGCGACATGGTGAGGCCCAGCGAGCCGAGCGAGCGTGACCGGATGACCTCGCCGAAGGTGTCCACCGGCGAAGCGGGGTCCTCCACCGCGTAGTTCGTCTCGTAGTCGTAGGCGGAAGCGGCGAGGTAGGCGTAGCGGGAGGCGAGATCGAAGGAGCTGCGGTAAGTCTGGAGGGCATGGTTGCGGGCGACCCGGAACGTCATGTCCTGATAGCGGTTGAGCTGGGTCTGCGCCGCGACGCGCTTGTTGAATGCCGAGCGCTCGTCCACCAGTCGGCCGCCCTCGTCGAGCAGGGTGCGGTAGCGGTCCGACAACTCGCGCAGTGCCTGGATTTCCTTGAAAATGGCGATCCGCAGGACCGGCTCGTCGCCGACCTTGTCTTCGAGCTCCTTGATCCATTCCTTAATATCGAGCTTCCGCGCCTCGTCCGCATCGGCGAGGGCGAGTTCGTTTTCGGCGATATCCAGTGAGATTTCGGCGACGAGTTTGCCGATGGTCAGGGCGCTGTCCACGCTGAGCAGCGCGGCGCGGACACCGGTTTTCGCAAAGCCAATCCCGCCCGCGGCAGCCGAAAGAGCGTCGCCGGGGGAGAACGAAAGCCCGGCGGTCGGCAGATTCCGGGGGATGGAATCTTCTGCGGAGTTGGCAATGTCGATCACCAGTTCGTCGGCGACCTTGCCAATTCCCTGAGCCGTCTCGAGCACCTTGATCGTGTCGTTGATCGCCAGCTTCACCCGGCTAAAGACCTCGTTCCGCCCCTGGCTGCGGCCGCTGGCGGTGAGCTTGGCATTGATCAGGCGCAAGATGCGGACGGATTCCCCGGACAAAGCGTCCCAAGCGCCGACAGCCTTGGCGATCTCCGCCTCTTGCTGGATCATCTGGCTGATGATCCCCTGCAGCTCGCCCGTGGCACCGCGTGCACCCCATGCCGGTGGAGCTTGGAAGGTGTAGCCGGCTGCCGTGACTGGCATTTGCGCGGTGAAGTTTTCGAGGCCTACCTTCGGATTCACCAAGTCGGTGTAGCTAACGGAAAACAGCCCCGAAGTGCTGAGGTTGTCATATTTCATCGAGCTGGCAGCCTGGGAGAAGGTCGAGTTGAAGAGCGCCCGGATGTCGTTGCTCACCTCGTCCAAGGAGGTTTCGTGACCATTGATCGAGGAACCGCTGCCATCGGGATTGTTGGCGAGAAACGCTTTGTAAAGGTCGCCGCCGGTGAGCTCGCCGCCGCTGGGATTGCCCTTCGAGTCGGTAACCAGTGGGCTGAAATCGGCGAATCCCTTTGACGGTTGTGGCACGGTGTCTCGAGTGATCTGCCGCACCGGGACATACATGAAGAGGGCCAAGTCAGGGCCTTCGTAGCCCGGCGGGTAGAGTTTTCCCGAACCGATCGTGCCGGCATACGGCTTGCCGAAAATCTGGATGAGGCGGTTCCGGTACGAGAGGTCTTCTTGGAAGGTCGAGTTCCGGAATTCTGCCTCGCTCGTGCCGATCCGGCGGACCATTTGGCTGCGCTCGTTGGCGGCGTCCCAGATGGCACCGGCGCTTTCCAGCATGGCTGACATGCGCTCGTAGATCTGGTCGAAATGCAGCTTGCCGAGCGTCCCGGCGCCGTATTCGCCGAAGTATTCGAACATCGGGTCCAGGTCGAACACTTGCGATCCGCGGGCCAAGCCAAGTGGATTATAGCCGCGGTCGGCTTGATCCATGGTGCGCTGGATGGCGCTGAGATTCGCCGAAATGACCGCGATGTCACCATTGGTCTTCCGGTCCACCTTGCGGATGCCTTCCAGTGTCTTGTTCGGGTGCTCGGAGGGCAGCAGCGCATTAGCCGTGACCCAGTCGAAATACGCGCCCTGCCCGGCCCGGCGCGCCCACTCGTCCACGCCCCAGGCGCGGTCCGGATTGGAATCCGTGTAGCCCTGCCACTGCGCCTGCGGGTCCGCTACGTAGCGGTCGCGATACGTCAGCGCCACGATCTCCGCGCCGGTTTTCGCTTTCGCGGCAGCGGTGGCCGCGAATTTCCGCTCGTCGAGGAAATCGACGGTGATGACGATGTCCTGGAGGTTGTAGCTTTCCGCACGGGAGACCCAGTTGAAGTTGGGATGGCGCAGCAGGTCATACTGATTTCGCAGAGCGGTAAGGTAGTGGCCCCAGGCATCGCCGTGGCCCTGCGGAAACAGGAGCATGGCGTCGTGCTCGTCGATGAAACCGTCCGCATTGACGTCGGTGACGTTGTAATTGGTAGCGTAGGCCGCCTCGCCCTCGCCCTTGGTGAAATTCCAGAACAAGCGGTTATAGACCGGGCGGGCGAAATTGTCGTCCACGCCGCGGAGCAGCGAAAGCTCCTCATCCATCGGCGAGGACATCTGGTTCTGGAAGGTGAAGACCGAGGTGGAAGCGGTGCCGTAGTCCACGCTGTCGCTGCCGTAGCCGATCGTCGGGTCCAGCGAGTCGCCGTAGGCCTCATTTCCCAGCAGCGTGTAGAAATCCGAGATGCGAGTGGACGCGAGTTGCAGCGCATTCGAGATGGCGGGTGTGGAAACCGGCTGCGAAAGGTTCACGCTTAGGTTCCGGCCGCGGTTCAGGACGGTCTCGTATAGCTCGATGAGGCCGACGTTTTCGATGACGTTTTTCGCCGGGTTCAGCGCCACCGGTCCTTCATAGCGCGGGCCGAACTGGGCCAGCATGCTCGATTGCGTGGCCGGGCTGTCGCCGACGAAATCGCGGATGCGCGCCTCATACGGATTCACCGCGTCGAGGACGCGCTTGATCCAGCCCTGCGCGAGCTGCGGCCGGTAGTCCGGGAAGCCGTTGAGGTCCGCATCGACAAATGGCTGCGAATTTCCGGCGCCGGCCCAAGTGAAATTGACGCCCTTGCGGCCGTCCGGCTGCGTGGACTTCCAGTTGGTGCCGCTGGCCACGTCATTCTTGTGGCGGTATCTCATGAACCAAAGCGTATCCGCCAGCAGCGCTTCCGGAGCGTTGGGATTTCCCTTCAGTGTGATCTGGTAGCGGCCGCTGCCGGCTTTTCCGCTCGGGTCTGGGAAGAGTTTCCACGGATTCGTCTGGCCCGCGGGAATGAGGTCGGGCGGCGGCACGCTAAGGCTGCCGTCATCCGGTCGGTACCACCACTCGAAGGTCAGCTCGTCGGCGTTCGCGCCGAAATCGCCGGTGGAGCGAAGCACGATATTCTCGTCGAAAACGTTGTCGGAAAGGATGGTTTTGACGGAGCCCCGGTAGCGCTGGCGGCGGTCCACCTTGACGATGTGCGGGGTGATCGGCGAACCGCCGAATGCCGGGTCGTTGTTCTCGACGACGGTGACCCAGCTCTCGTCCGGGTATTTCGAGCCATTGTCGAGGACGCCGTTGGGATCGAGAAATCCGGCATTTGGCACCAGCGCGAGGCCGGGTCCGAAGGCGCGCAGCGGGGCCAGCGTCGTGGTCGCCGGGTATTTCACGTTGCCCAGCTCATCCTCGGCGATCGAGCCGTCCGCATTGTAAAGCGGCAGCTTCATGAGTCCGGCGAGGTATTCGCTGGCCTGCGCCGAGGCGCGCAGGTTCTCGGGGTCGCGACTGGTTAAATAGAGGCTGTCCACCGCCGTGGACCATGACGGATACGCCGCGCTTCCGGAGTCCACCAAAGCGAGCACGGCGTCGCGCTCGGCGGCCGTCATGATGTTCGGCTCCAGCACATACACGGCCGGCGGCGCGGCGGTCAGGGTGGGCGCGCCGATGTTTTTGTCATTGAGCAAGCCGTTGAGTTCCAACGTGCCATCGAGCGGATTGAATCGGAGCCGGCGCTGAAGCGAGGCCGGCAGTTCGTTGAAGACGTATTTCCCTTGCTTGACGGTGGTGCGGCCGCTGGCGGGCTGCAGCGTCGAAGGAAATGCGCCGGCCAGCGGGGCGGTGCGTTTTTCCAGGACCTGAACGGCCCGCGCCGTCCAGCGGGTCTTCAGGTCGGCCGGTTTCTTTTCCGCATTGAGCGAATCGAACACGACTTCCGCCGAAGCGAAAGCAACCACCTGCGGCAGGCCGGGAGTATCCACCGTGGTGGGCTTGCCGTCCTTGACGAGCGTCCGCGTCGGGTTGTCGGCGCGGAACTCGCCGCCGGAAAAGGTGAGCGTCTCGCCCGCTTTGAGGATCGCGGGATTTTCCGGCCACTCGGATTTGTAAATGACGCGGGTGGGCGTGTGGTAGGACAGGTTCACGGCGTTCGCGGGATTGCGCACATTGTCCGGCAGGAAGGCGACGGAATCGCCGGTGCGCGGAACCTTCGGCGCGCCCTTGTCGTCATAGACCGCGATGAAGTTCGCACCGTTCTTGGTCACCTTGACCGGCGGCACCTGCAAGCCGGCCGGCCACCAGAAATCCGGGGCCAGCGGGTAGTAGAAGGAAACCTCGAACCACGCGTTATCGCCGCCGGAGATCGACCAATACGAGCCGCGCCAGTCCTCCCAGTAGGTTTCCTGCGGAAAGAAATTGTTCCCGAATGTCTCCGGTGCCGGGCTCGCGCCGATGGCGACCCCCAGCGGGTAAAACGGGATGACCGGTTCGCCGGCGCGCATCCCGACGTAGGGCTTGGTCTTGAGGGTGATGGTCGTGGGACTGGTGAGATTTCCCGCGAACCGATAGGCCGGGATGTCGCCGGTGCCGCTTTCCTTGCGCACCGTGTAGAGGTTCATTTTCACCTCGTCGTCCGCGTCGTCATGGAACTGCACTAGCACGAAGGGATGGGAAGTGTAGCCCGCGGTGTCGTTGCGGTTGGAGTTGTTCAAATCCCCGGCGCGCAGGGCATAAGCGGCGGGCGGGCGGGGCGAAACGGCAGCGAAACGCAACGATGGAGCAAGCAGCGCGTGCTCCTCGTTCGGATTGTAGCCCGGAGCCGCCCGGTTCGGCTGTTGATAGATCTGCACCGCTTGGAGACGGGACGGATCGTAGGTGGTGGCGGTCGGAAAATCGCCGATCGCTGGTGCGGTCAACTGGTCGGCATTGGTCCGGCCCTTGCCCTCGCTGCCATATTGGCTCGCGATGACGATTTGCGGCACGCTGGCGGCGGTCGGCCAAGCGGGCCGATAGATCCGCGCTACATATGGCCACATCAGCTCGTCATTTCGCCGCGGGTCGTCATACCAAACGACGATGGGCAGCCCGCTGTCCGCCGCGCCGGGCGCTTCATTCACCGGGATGATGGGGCCGGGCAAGGCCGCCTTATTGACGACCACCAGCGAGGAGGAATCCGCCCGCAGACGGTCCATGTCATAAATGTTGCGCGCGGCGAGGCCCTTGAGCTTGGCGGCGTTGTAAATGAAAGGATTGTAGCGGGCGCGGCCGGAAATGTTCAACAGGTGGCCGGTGCCGAGACCGGCCAGGTCGTAGGTCGGGTCGAGGATTTTCGAACCCACCGGCACCACGGTGGCCGCGGCTTGCAGGCTGGCGTCCCACAGCCGGGTATCGACCACACGGACCTTCAGGAACTCCCGCGGCTGGCCGCGGCCGACCGATTGAAGCTGGGAAAATAGCAAGACCGTGAAGCCGGCGCGCCCGGTGGTGAAATTCCCAGCCCCATCCACCGCGGCTTGGGCGGTGGAGTATTTGATCGATTTGAATGCGAAGTCGTCCGCCGGATCGGGATCCAGCGCGACCGGGGGCGAGCCTTGGATGTGCGGATAGTGGCCGCGGATCTGGCGCTCGGTATCGATCGGCAGGGTCGCCACAACCCGGACTTCCACCGGATTTAGCGCGTCCAGCCCCGGTTTCCACGGCACCGTGAAGCGGCCGGGAATCGTCGGATACAGCCGCGCGCTCACCGGGTCCCATTCCGCCATGAGCTCGGCGCCCGGCGCGGCCGCCCCGGGGGCGATCGCGCTGGCGTCCGGCACCGCATTGATGATCGGCTCCGGCTTGCGGGTGAACATTGAGGCGTATTGCGGGTAATCCTCGAACGCGTGTTTGCCGATCGTCACATTGACGACGATGGCGCCGGCACCGTAACGCCAGAGCGTGCGGACCGGGCGCTGGAGATTCGGGATTTCATAGCCGCGGGCACCGAGCGGCCCGTCCGGCAGCCAGGCGGCGATCGGGCTGCCGCCGGCCGACGGCGGCGGGACGTTGACAGGCAATCCGTTCGAAGGATCGATTTCACCAGTCCCGGCGAAATAGTAGCCGTCGCCATTGACCCAGCCGGTGAGCGAAAGCGGATCCGCGCCGCTTTCCCGTGCGGCGGCCACCACCTTGACGTGGGTGCCGGGATCGAACCACGAGACTCCGTCGGGAACCGTCCGGTCCACATCGAGCGTGCCGCCGTTTCCGTCACTCACCGCCTCGTAAACGTGGGCGAGAGGCAGGCGGGAGATGTCATCGGCGCTGACGCGGACGCCGTATTGGATTTGCCAATAAAACGTGATGCCGCCCGGGCCATACATGGTGAACGGCGGTTTGATCTGCTGGCGTTGCTCCACATTGGCGAAAGGGAAATCCGTGATGTAAGTGATGTTCCGCCAGACGCCCTTGGCCACCGGGTTCAGGTTCGGCGTGCCCGCCGGTTTGGCGATCGTGAAGGCCGTGGTGCTGCTGAGGCTGATTTGGTGGACGCCGTTGAAAGCGGCCTCGCTGCATCCGCTGATTTCGATGAGGTCGCCCTCGCGCAGCCCGTGCGCCACCTGTGCCGCGGCGGTCCCGTTGACGATTTGCACCCGCGACGCGACCTCGGCGTAAGAAAAGATCGTCCCTTCCTCCGCGAAACGCACTTCGCGCCCGCTGATGCGGTCGTCGAACTTGGTCTTCGGCACGCTGTTGTTCGGCGGTCCGTAAGCCCGGTAGCCCTTCACAACGTGCCGCAAATCGAGGCCCGGGTGGCTGAAGGTGTCCAGCGACTGGCCATCGATCTGGACCACCGGCTGGCTGCCGCGCAGGAACCAGTGCTTGCTCACCGCCGGGCTTGGATTTCCTGCTGCGTCCGAGCCGATCGGCCCGGCCCAAGCCTTACCGGCGACCACTTCCTGGCTCCGGGTCTTGGAGAAATCCTGCCGAATGGTCAACGCGTAGTAGTGCTCCCATTTCACCAGGACCTCGGTGTTCTGGGTGATTTCGAAGTCGTAATTGGTGGGGTCCGCGGTCTGCGCGACGTTGTTCACCGTCATCCCGAGCGCGACGTATTTCTCCTCCGCCTTGCTTTTGATTTCGTCCGGATTGGCGATGGCAGTGGCATCGAGATACTTGGAATAGATGTCCTTATAGACTTCCTGCGGCGCGACGATCTGGATCCGGTCGCCATGGTCCACCTCGATGGTGGTGACGTCGAAATCCTCCGCAACGACCACGCCGTTTCGCTTTACCACCACGCCGCGGACATACTCGTTCGCTTCCTCGCCGCGGCTGGAAACGACCACTTGCCGGCCCGGCCCGCGGAAGGTCCGCGTGTTAGGATTTTCCGGCAGATTGCGGAAAGCGCTCGCAGCCCCGGCGAAAACCGTGGCCACCGAGTTCGACGCGGCGCCGTTGTTGAAAAAGACGTTCGGACTGCTGACGCCGTTATTTTGCCCGTCGTTGTCGATGTCGATGCGGATGGTGAAAGTCTCGCCGGGCCCGAAATTCGTAAGCTTGACTTGGAAATAGTCCCCCTGCGAATTCGGCGACGGCGCGGTCAATTCGGCGGTGCCGCCCGGTGGCGGCGTGAGGGTGTAGTCCCGGCTGTCGAACTCATAGCCGGTGTCTCCGATGGTGAATTTGAAATCGGTGATCTCCAGCGTCGGCGAATTGTTGGTGACCGTGAAGGTCGGGGTGTTCGTCTGGTTGTCGATCGACACGGTGAAGAGCAGGTCGTTCACCGCCGCGGAGGCGGACGGCACCAAGCCGAAGGCCAGCAACAAAACGGCGGCCAGCAGGCGGAGAAACGGGAGCGGTTTCATGGATCGGAAACGGTTTTTGAGGAAATGGAGGAATCAGCGACCGTTGAGCGTGTCAATCAGGCTGATGCGGTGGAGTTCGAAGGAGCCGCGGACCTTGAGACCGGTGTTCTGTAAGGGGCCGAGCGGCTTGTGCAGGCCGAAGATTTCCTCGTTATAAATGCCGGAAATCCGCTCCACGCCGTAGCCCGAGCGACCCGTCGGACGCGAGTCGCCGCTGGCGAAAGCGAGCTGCACCACCCGCCGGATATCGAAGCCGGTGGTGTGATCCGGGTGCCGGCGGTGGCGGAACGGGTTGGTCGGGTGATTCGCCGGCAGCACGATTTCCGTGCTGAGGCCGGCGCCGCCCGGGCCGAAATCCCCAGTCATCGGCAGCGCGGTCAGCAGCGAGCGCGAAGCCGCCGCGTAAACCGGAGCCAGCGCCTCGATAGCCGCCTGCAACGCCTTGTCGCGGATGGAAGCGGGGGTCGCCAGCAAGTTCTTTTTTTCCGCCAGGGCACCCGCCGCGGCAGCCGTTGCCGCGGTATCGACGCTGTTTTTGTAAAGCGTGGAGCGCACGAATTCCGTGTAGTCCGTGGACGGGACCTGCAGCGGCTTGGTGAAGCGTGCGACTCCGTTGGCCAGCTCCTCCCGCCCGGCCTGCGCCGCCAAGTAAGCAGTCTGGGCGGAAAGCGAGGATTCTTGCAGCGCCGCGCCGCGGATGATCGCCTCGAGCACCTTCGTGACGGCATCCGTCGCGCGGGTGTCGTCGTAACGGGAAATCGCGGATTGCCCGCCTTGGGTGCGGGCTGTCGCCACCTCGGGGGTCGCATTGGTCGCCGTGCGGATGTCGGAAACCTTCCGCCACAGGCCGGTGCCGAGCGGAGCCCATGTTCCCTTGACCGCAGGATTTCCTCCGGCACTGGCGAAGACGATCGGGATGGAAAATGCGTTCGCGGATACGGCCGAAATAACATGCACGCCGTTGTAAGCGGCATTTCCCGCACCGGAAATAATGATGCGATCGCCCTCGGCAAGTCCATGACCGGCGGCGGTCACCACGGTCTCGACCGTGGCAGGTGGCGCGAAGGCGGCGATGGGCACCGGGATTTCCCAGCGGCCCTTGACCTGCGGGTCGGTTCCAAACGGCTGGACGATCGAGAAATGGTTGGCATCCACCCGGGTGATCGTTTTAACGCCGTTGTAGGATGGCTCGCCCGCGCCGCGAATTTCGATTTTCTGGCCGTCATTCAGGCCGTGATTCGCCGCGGTGACGAGGATGCCGGTGGCTCCGCTGCCGGTGCCTTGGTAGCCGCCGATGTCGCCAGCGCGGTTGATCCAGAATCCAAGCGCCGAGGCACCGGAGATGTAAGCGGTGTCGATCGTGAAATGGCCGGCGTCGGTGACCGAGACGAGGTAGTTGCCATTATAACGCGAGTTCGAATCCCGCACCGTGATCCGGGCACCGGTTTCCAGTCCGTGGGCGGGGGAGTCGATGGTGACCGGCGCGACCTCGATGGCGCCCGCGTAGCCGCCGATGAGCCCGCCCGCCACGGGGGGTACGGCGATGCGGATCACATTGGCATCCACGCGGGTGACGATGCGGAATCCGTCGCGCGCGGCCAGCCCGGTGGTCAGTAGGGCGATTTCGTCGCCCGTGACCAGTCCGTGTGCCGGAGAAACAAGGTTGGTGGTGCCAGTCGGTCCGGCGGCGAAGGAAGTGACCGGCTTCAGCACCGCCGCATCGGAGGCGCTGGCGGCGGCCACTGCGGCCTTTGCGATCATGTCGCCGAGCGCCTCGCTGGCGAGGAAGCGGTCGTAGCCATTATCTACATCGGCGAAGGCCGCGGCGGCTTGCAATGCGGCTTTTACCTTGCCAGAGGCGGGTGCGACAGCCGCCGCTGCTTGGACCGCCGCCACCATTTCCACGGCGCGGGTGTCGTGGACGAATGAGCCCGCCTGCAAAACTCCCGCCGCGGCCTGAGCGGCGGCCAGTGCCGCGGCGTCGCCATTGGCGATGGCCGTCACCTTGGTCTTGTCGAGCGCGGTCTGTTGGAAGGTGGTGAACTGCGCTGCGGAGTCGGCTTGGGAAATGATCGGTGCCGCTTTGCTCCGGGCCGCGGCCGTCACGGTGGCCGTTGTCGCACCGCTGACTGCAGCCGCAGTGGCGGCACCGTCGGCTGCGGCACGGGTCAGTTCGTCCACCGCATTCGTCGCCTGCGCATCGCCGAAGTCGAAGGAAACACTGGAAATCCGCTGGGCCGGCTGCGGTGGGAATGCGCCGTAAAGCCGCTCGTCGGTGACCAGTGCCAGATCGCTTTCCTGCTGCTGGATGCCGGCCTTGCGGGCGAGGATGGCCACGTGCTTGAGGAGCCGGACCTGGCCGGTGGCATCCACGTGGAGGATGAGCCGGAGATTCGCGGCGTCCGAAGTGGGAGTCGGAATGTTGGGGTCCGGCGCGCGCGGGATGTTGTTCTCATCCAGCGGAATGGAGACCTCGTTGACCGCCCCCAAAGTGGCCTCGCCGACCCAGAGGCCGCGGTAGGGGCTGTTCTGGGCGGACAGCAGAGCGGCCGATCCTAAGAAGATCAAGGCGGCGTGAAGCGGCAGGAAACTCGGTTTCATGACAGGAAATGGAAAAGGGAACTCGCTGGGAATCAGTTGCCCAGATCGTCGCGGTAGGCGTGGACCGACACCCAGCTCACTGTGCCGATGTCAGTCGTGATTTTCAGCAAGCTGCTCTGGTCGGGCTGGGACATTTCCAGCCGGCGGCACTCCAGCGGCAGCGCGAATGCTGCGCCCGTCTCAATGGGAGGCAGCGCCTGTTGCCAAGCCCCGGCCGGCATCCGCACCGCGGACTGGGTGACGGGATCCGCGGGATCTCCCAGAATCCGGATGAGGAAGGAAAGCGGCGGTGGAGGGCTGTTTCCGGGCACTTGCTCCACGACGGCCGCCAGCGGGTGGGTGGATTCGTTCCGCAGGACCAGCTTGCCAGGGCCACCGCCCAACAGGATGCCGGCGCGGGTGCCGGTTTCGACCCGCAGCGGGCCCTGGTAGTCCGAGCCGCCTTTGCAATAAATCCAGAACGCCTCGCCGGAGAGCATCGACTCCGCGGACGATTGCAGGACTTTTTTCCAACGGCCGTCCACGAGTCGATAGATGATTTGGCCACGGTGCGCCTTGGAGCCGGCGAAAAACTCCGCGAAAGTCGGGCCGCCGGGGGATTTCACCGGAAAGCCGACGAAGTTGAAAGCGTCCGAGCGCCAGCGCGGGGCGCTGTCCATCGACCGGCCGACAGGTTGCCAGCGGCAGGCTTGGCGGGCGTGGATGAGATAGGCGCGGCCACCTTGGATGGCATCGAGCGATTTGAGAAATGCCTCCGGCAGGCCCGGCGCATACCAGACCGCCCAGCCGCCGCCTTTGAAGAGATTGACGCCGGGGTCGGTGACGAATTCGTTAGCCACGGGGCTTTCGAAGAGCGTGGCCACGCGGTCCACCGGCAGGCCCGCGAATACTTTGGCCGGCGTGGAATCCGCCGGCTCCACTTCCAGAAATACCGCGTTCCAGCCGGACTTCAGCGGGATTTCCTGAGTCCGCTGGTGACCCGGCAGCGCCTGCCCCGCGGCATGGCCGGCCAGCAAAATGACCGCCAAGGGCACGAGCCGGACACAGCTTCTCACAAGGTAACGCGGGATTGTCATGGCGGGGGGGCGAATGGACGAACGATGGTGCCCGCTTTTCCAACAGCTTGGAGAACGGACACGAGCGAAATGGGGATATGGCCCGGTTTCTGTAAAGAAATTTCTTGGGGTGCCTTGGAAATCCCCGGACCACCGATCCTATGCCGGTTAGGCTGGCCCATGGCCGTGGTAAAGAAAGATGAACAAATATGCGGCAACTGGAAAAAACTTCCTCGTCTGAATTGAAAACGACGTGGTGCGGCAACCATCCCCACGGTCAATACTGACATTCCCGGAACCGCTGCGAATCGCTCGATCAGCCACGTTTAACCATCCGTCCGCCCGACGGAATCGCGGGGGACGATTGTCATAAGTTTGGATTAGGTGAAATTTCTCAATATCACGTGTAGTCAGGCAGAGGACGTTCGTCTGGGGATGTCAGTTGTGCGATGAACTCACTGACACGAAACTAGGCCGGAACAGAAGCTTGTGGCTTTCACCCGAACTTTCCGGGTGCGGCGCGGGTGGTTGGCGCGGCAATCGCAAAACGCCCCGGCTTCGCAGATGCGGGCCGGGGCGATTGGTAAAATCGAATTGATATGCTGCGGTCTCCGATCGATTTCCGACCGCGGCCGGGAATCATTGATAGATATCGTCCGCCGATTCGGCATGGGAGCGGTCCGCCGGGCGGGACTTGCCGTCCTTACCCATCGACCACAAATCGAAATCGGGATTCTCGGTGGCGGAGTTTTCCTTGCCGGTCTTGTCCTTCGCGGAGCGATAACAATATTGATTACCCCATGGATCCGTAACGATCGTGCCGTTGCCTGCGTTTCCGGTGGTCCATCCCTGCTTGTTGGTCAGGGGATCGAGATCCGCGAGATAGATCCGCTGATCCTTATCCCCACTTCCTGCTGCGGTTCCCACTCCGGTGCCGTCCTGATCCGAGTCGAAATAAAGGTAGTCGAACAGGATGCTGGAGGTGCTGGTTCCCGCGGTGGCTTTGAACTGGGTTCCCCCTTTGTTCGGAGTCGGCGGATATTCACCGTTATCCGCCTTGTAATCTTCCAGCGCCTTGCTGAGCAGGGCGATCTGGACCCGGGCTTTTTCCTTCGCCTGGCGATCGGTGACGAACGAGAGGCCGCCGACGACAAGCGCGGCGAGGATGACGATGATGGTGATCACCGCCATCAACTCGATGAGGGTGAACGCGGGCAGGCCGCGGCGGCTGTTGGATTTCATGATACCTGTGGGTTCTGGATGCTCGGGCCGCCGGTAGGATTACTGGTTGCCCATGGTGGAGATCATCTTAATGAGCGGTAGGAACAATGCAAATACAACGGCACCGACAATGAGCGCGAGAATGACGATCATGATCGGCTCGAGAATGGAGGTGAGCGCGGTTACGGCGTTGTCCACCTCGTCGTCATAAACGTCGGCGACTTTGAGAAGCATTTCCGGGAGCTGACCGGTTTCCTCTCCCACGTCCACCATGGAGATGACCATGTTCGGGAAGACGCCGGAGGCTTGGAGCGGGGTGACGATCGTCTCCCCTTCCTTAACGGCCTCGTGGACCTTCTCGATGGCCCGGGAGATGACGACATTGCCGGCGGTGTCCCGGGTGATGTTGAGCGCTTGGAGAATCGGCACGCCGGAGGTGACGAGGGTGCCGAGCGTCCGCGAGAAACGGGAGACGGCGCTCTTGCGCTGGATATCTCCGAGGATCGGCATCTTGAGCTTCATGGTATCGATCGCACGGCGTCCGCCGGTCGTGCGGCCCCAGAGATTGAAGAGGAAGACGCCGATGCCGAAGACGATGAAGACGAAGACGACGTTCGGCACGATGAAAGGCCGGGCGAGAAAGAACTCGGACATGCCGAAGACGATTTTGGAAATCATCGGCAGCTCGGAGTCCGTGTTGGTGAACATCTCCTTGAACTTGGGGACGATGAAAATCATCAGGAAGACAAGGATGGCGACCGCGATGAACATGACGATCACCGGATAGACCATGGCGGAGACGATCTTGTTCTTCAGCTTCTGGGCCTTTTCCTGATACTCGGCGAGGCGGTTGAGGACGATTTCCAAAACACCGCCGAGTTCGCCGGCCTTGACCATGTTGACGTAGAGTTTGTTAAAGATCCGCGGATGCTGGGCTAGCGATTCGGAGAAGGTGGAGCCGCCCTGCACGTTCTCGGCAAGGGCGCTGACCGTGGAGCGGAGGACGGGGTTGGGTTCCTGCTTCTCAAGGACGGTGAGGCTGCGCAGCAGCGGCAGGCCGGAATCAATGAGGGTGGCAAGCTGGCGGGTAAAGATCATCAGGTTCTTCGGCTTCACGCGGCCGCCGGTCTTGCCCTTCACGGGAGCCTTGCCTTTGGTCTTTACCTTGCCCTTGGAGGGAGCGGCCTTGCCCTTCTTCGCCTTGCCCTCCTCGGCGATCTGGGTCGGGTAGAGGCCCTTGGTGCGGAGCTGTTGGATGGCTTCCGCCTCGGTGGTTGCGGAAATGGCGCCGGTGGTTTGCTCGCCTTTGGCGTCGAGTGCGGAGTATTGGAAATTAGCCATGGGAATGCAGGTTTTTTTAGGAGGTTCTGGTAAAGCGGGTTGATGAAGCGATCGGTTCCGAATCTGGGGATTTCCGCCAGCCGACGGGTGGAAATCCCCGGGCGTCAGGTGTATTTGAGCACTTCTTCGATGGTGGTGAAGCCTTGGTAGATATTACGCAGGCCGTCCTCGCGCAGGGTGTTCATGCCGAGCTCCATGGCCTTTTGTTTTAGCACGACGGAAGGAGCGCGCGCGGTGATGAGCTCGCGAATCGGGTCGGTGACGTTGAGGAGTTCGTAAAGGCCGCGGCGGCCCTTGTAGCCGGTCTGGCCACAAACGTCGCAGCCTTGGCCGGTGAAGAATTGCTTGTCCCCCAGCTCGGTGGCGGAGACTCCGAGCTGGTTGAGAATGGCTTCATTCGGCTCGTACGGGACTTTGCACTCCTTGCAAATGGTCCGCACCAGACGCTGGGCGAGGATTCCTTCCAACGACGCGGAAACGAGGAACGGCTCGCAGCCCATATCGACGAGACGGGTGACGGCGCCGGGGGCGTCGTTGGTGTGAAGGGTGGAGAGGACCAAGTGGCCGGTCAGCGCGGCCTGGATGCCGATGGTGGCGGTTTCCTTGTCCCGCATTTCCCCAATCATGATGCGGTCCGGATCCTGCCGGAGGAAGGCGCGGAGAACCCGCGGGAAATCCAGGCCGATGGCTTCGTTGATGGGGATTTGGATGATGCCGTCGATGTCGTATTCGACCGGGTCCTCGGCGGTGAGGAGCTTGGCGTCGATCGTGTTGATGCGGCGCAGCGCGGCGTAGAGCGTGGTGGTTTTGCCGGCCCCGGTCGGTCCGGTGACGATGAAAATGCCGTTCGGCTTCTCAATGGTGTCGCCGATGTATTCGAAAATGTGCGGAGGCAGGCCGAGATTTTCCAGCGAGAGGTTCACCGACGAGCGGTCGAGCACCCGCAGCACGATCGATTCCCCATGATGGGTCGGCAGCGAGGAGACGCGCATGTCCACCTGCTTGTCGCCGACCTGCTTGACGATGCGGCCGTCCTGCGGGACGCGGCGCTCGGCGATGTTCATGTTCGCCATGACCTTGACGCGCGAGAGGATTGGCAGCGCCAGATGCATCGGCGGCGGAGCCATTTCGTATAGGCCGCCGTCCACGCGGTAGCGGATTTTGAAATCGTTCTCGAACGGCTCGAAATGAATGTCCGACGCCTTTTCCTTGATCGCCTGATAAAGCACCAGATCGACGTAACGGATGATGGGCGCGGAATTCGCCTCCGATTCGAGGTCGGCGGAGTTCATGCTCTCCGTTCCCACTTCGAGCTGGCTGAGGATGTCCTCCATGGCCTTGCCCTCGCCGCCGTAGCACTCGTTGATTTTCGCTTCAACCAGGTAATCCGGCGCGACCACCACGTTGATTTCCCGCCCGAGTGCGAAGCGGAGATCCTCCGGCGTCTGCGGATTGAGCGGATCGACCAGGGCGACATATAGCCCGGTTTCGTCGAAATTCACCGGGAGCGCGCCGTGCAGGCGGGCGGTGCCTGCGGGAACGAGCGCGAGCAGAGCCTCGGGTGGCGTCCAATCTTTCAAATCGACCATGCTGGCTCCCAGCTCGGAGGCCACAACCGGCCAGATATCGTCGCGGTGCTGGATGACTTGGAAATCGGCCAGAACCTCGGCGATCTGCTTCCCGCTTTGGACGACTTCCGCGAGGATGTCCTGGGAGAGGGTCTTGTCGATAAGCCCGCGGGATTGGAAAAGTTCGACGATTTGTTGATTGTCCATGGGACGGAGGATTTGTTGGGGAAATGGGTTTAATCGAGGTCCGACATGGTGCTGTGGACGACTTCCGCCCCCGAAGTGAGGCCGGCGAGAACCTTGCGGATGCCATCTTCGCGCATGGTGCGCATGCCGAGCTCGCGGGCGCGGCGGCGGAGCGAGGTGGTGGTCATGCCGGTGTTGATCATGCCGCGGACTTCGTCATCGATGAGGAAAATTTCGAAAATCCCCATCCGGCCCTTGTATCCGCCGCCACGGCATTTTTCGCAACCGACGGGGCCGAAAATGGTGGCTTCCGTCATGCGCGAGGCATCGAGGGTAAGGGCACGCATTTCCTTCTCCGTAAGTTCGGCGGGCGCCTTGCAAACGACGCAGAGCTTGCGGACCAGCCGCTGGGCGAGCACCGCGCGGACGGCGGAGGCGATGAGGAACGGCTTCACGCCGATGTCCGCGAGACGGGCGACGGCGGATGGCGCGTCGTTGGTGTGCAGGGTGGAGAAGACCAAGTGACCGGTGAGAGAGGCGTTGATGGCGATATTCGCCGTCTCCGCATCCCGGATTTCCCCGATCATGATGATGTTCGGCGCCTGGCGGAGCATGGCGCGGAGGGCGGCCGCGAAGGTCATCCCGATGTCGGTCTTGACCATGACCTGGTTGATGCCGGGAAGCTCGTATTCCACCGGGTCTTCCACGGTGATGATCTTTTTGTCCGGCTTGTTGATAACGTTGAGACAGGCGTAAAGCGTGGTCGTTTTGCCCGAGCCGGTAGGGCCGGTGACGAGCAGGATGCCGTCGGGCAGGCCCAGAAGTTCGTTGAACGTCGCTTGGTCATCGGAGAAGAACCCGAGTTCGGGCAGTCCCAGAAGCAGCGCGGTTTTATCCAGAATCCGCATGACGATGGATTCGCCGTGGTTCGACGGGACGGAGGAAACCCGGAGATCGACCTCCTTATCGCCCATTTTGAGCTGGATCCGGCCGTCCTGCGGGAGCCGCTTTTCCGCAATCGACATGGAACCGCTCATCACCTTGAGCCGCGCGATGATCGCGGGCAGCAGCTTTTTCGGGTGCGTGTCCACATGGATCAGCTTGCCGTCCAGGCGGTAGCGGATGCGCACCGAAGTTTCCAGCGGCTCGATGTGGATATCGGACGCGCGAACGCGGAACGCCTCCGTGAGTAGCTGCATCACGAGCTTGATGATGGGTGCGTCCGCCGCATCCGCACCGCCTTCGGAATCACCCGTGGTGACGGAGTATCCGGCCTCGCTCTTGCCGCCAACCTCGGCGCTGTTGTAGAACTGGCGCAAATGCTCATCCACGTCCTTCTGGGTCACACAGACCATCGTAAGCTGGCGGCCGATGACGTGCGGCAGCGTGTCCATCGCGTCGAAATTCAGCGGATCCGCGATCGCCACCGTGAGGGTCATACCGTCGTCCATGACCGGGATGACGCGGTAGCGGGTGGCCACCTCGTCCGTGACCGCTTGGGTGATCGCCGGGTCGAAGGTCACGTCGCCCAAGCGAATGAATGGCAGGGCGGCGTTGGCGGCCAGCGTTTTGGCGACGTTGTCTTGCGTCAGCGCGGTGTGGGCGAGCAAATACTCCACCAGCGATTCCCCCCCGGAGTGGGCGGCGCGCGCTTGATTCACTTCTTCGGGACTCACCATGCCGGCTTCGGTGAGCAGTTCTGCGAGATAATCTTCGTTGGAAAACACTGGGTTAGGAGTCCTTGGAGGTGGATTTTTCGGTAAGCGGTGTCGGGCGTCGCCCGTGCTGCGTCTTCCGCAGATTGGTCAACCAGCCCCTCCCTTGTCAACCGGCCCGATGGAAAGAATTCCCGCCTTTCTGAAGAGCCGCAAAGATTCAGGATCAAGCACTGGCATTGTAACCACCATGGCCATCCATTGAATCACATTCGGAAAAGCCGCGTCGGCAATTCCGCCCGGACGGCGCTGGCAGGATTCCTCCCGACTCCCCCGCCGCTCCCGGATTGACGGGCGGAAATCCACCGCCAGAGTCGCGTTCCCATGAATGAAGGCAGGTCATTTCTCAAAGGCGGCGCCGGTTGTTTCGTGGTCTTCATCGTTTTGGCGCTCGTAGCCGTCGTGCTCGGCGGAAGCGCCCATCTGGACCTGGTCGGGGTGGTGCTGCTGTTTCTAATCGGCGGCGTCGTCGGTCTGGCGGTGAACTGGATTTACCAAAAAGGTAGGCGGAGCGGCTCGCGTAGGGACGACGATCCGTAACCGCACTCCCACCGGCAAACCGCCGCGATCCCACGCTTTCCGACATGACCCGCTTGCTGCCTTTCCTAGCCACCGTCCTTCCGCTCCTCGCTCAGGAAATCCCGCCGCCTTTCCCCGCCGATCCGCTCTCCAGCCTGGAACGCACCTGTTTTCAGACCGCGAAACCGTGGACGCCGCAGGGAAATCTCCGCTCGGATGTCGCCATCGCTTATGGCATCGACAAATCCATGCCGGAGCGCGTCGCCTCGTGGCGCGACCGCGGCTACCGCGTCCATCTCATGACCGGCGTCGCTTGGGGCGAATACCAGGATTATCTCTACGGCCGATTCGACGGCAAAAACCACGTCGATAACGCCCAGACCGATCGCCACGGCCACAAAATCAGCCACGGGCGCGATGTCTATTACATGTCGCCGGCGGAAAATTACGGCGAATTCCTGGCCGCCGGCGTCCAGCGCGCGCTCGATGCCGGCGTCGAGGCTGTCCACCTCGAAGAGCCGGAGTTCTGGGCTCGCGCCGGCTGGTCGGAGGGCTTCAAGCGCGAATGGAAATCTTTTTACAAGGAGGATTGGCAGTCTCCGGATTCTTCGCCAGATGCGCAGTGGCGCGCCTCGAAGCTCAAGTATTTCCTCTACCGCCGCGCCCTCCAGCAGGTCTTCGCCCACGTCGCGGATTTCAACAAACGCAGCGGCAAACACGTCCGCTGCTACGTCCCCACCCACAGCCTGCTCAACTACGCGCATTGGTGCATCGTCAGCCCGCAATCCAGCCTGGCCCGCATCGACGGGTGCGATGGCTACATCGCCCAAGTCTGGACCGGCACCGCCCGCACCCCGAACCATTTCCGCGGGAAATTGAAGGAGCGGACCTTCGAGACCGCCTTCCTCGAATACGGCGCCATGCAAAACCTCGTCCGCGCCACCGGCCGCACCGTCTGGTATCTGAACGACCCCATCGAGGATAACCCGCGCCACGACTGGACCGACTACCGCAGCAATTGGGAATCCACCCTCACCGCCTCCCTCCTCCAACCGGATGTCTGGCAATACGAAGTCGCCCCGTGGCCCGAGCGGATCTTCGGCGGGAAATACCCGCGCGGCGGAAATCCAGCCGATCAAAAACCCATCCCCGCCGCCTACGCCACCGAGTTGCAAGTCGTCATGAACGCCCTCAACGACATGAAGCAGCCCGACGTGAAATGGGACTGCGGCACCCGCGGCGTCGGTGTGCTGGTCAGCGATTCGCTCATGTTCCAGCGCGAGCTGCCCACTCCGAGCGATCCGAACATGGCCCATTTCTACGGCCTCGCCCTGCCACTCCTGAAACGCGGCCTGCCCGTCACCCCCGTCCAGCTCGAAAACGCTCCGCTGCCCGGATTTCTCGATCAGGAGAAAATCCTCCTTCTTAGTTACCAAGGCCAGAAACCGCTCGATGCCGGCGTCCACACCGCTCTCGCCACTTGGGTGAAAAAAGGCGGGGCACTCATCATCGCCGATGACGACTCCGACCCCTACAACCACGTCCGCGAATGGTGGAACGACAGCGGCAAAAACGACGCCATCCCCCGCCAAAACCTATTCGAAACCCTCGGCGTGAAGGATGCCGATTTCACAGGCCAGCCGGTCGCCGTCGGCAAAGGCTCCGTCGCCTGGCTGCGGGAAAATCCCGTCCGATTCGCGCTCAGCCGCGAAGGCGACGCCCGCCTCGCCACCGCCGTCCGCGCAGCCGCACAACGCGCCAAACTCCCTTGGAAGGAAACCAACCACCTGTCCCTCCGCCGCGGTCCCTACCTCATCGCCGCCGGCCTGCACGAATCCATCGACGAACCCGCCAAAACTCTCACCGGCCGCTTCATCGACCTCTTCGACCCGGAACTCGAACTGGTGAAATCCGTCACCCTCGCCCCCGCCAGCCGCCATTTCCTGCTGGATCTCGACCAAGCCGTCATCCCGAACGTTCCCACCGTCCTAGTCTCCGCCTGCAAAGCCCTCCCGCTCGCCCCCAACTCCTGGACCGTCGAAGGCGTCGGCGACACCCAAGCCATCGTCCTCATTTCCACGGGCGAATCCCCCACCTCCATCACCCTGGACGGCGCACCGGTCAAAGATTTCACCCACTCCGCCGGCCTCCTCCGCATCCGCTTCCCCAACGAACCCCGGCCGAGGGTGCTGACGCTGGAGTTCTGAAATGGAACCCGCCGCAGCCGGATTCAGCCCATCTCCTCCCGCGACATGTCCAGCGTCTCCCGCGCGATGGCTTTTCGGGATTTCCGCAATGCCGCGATCAGCCAGCAGGCGGCGAGGGCGGTGACGAATTGCCAAAAATAGCTGGCCAGCGGCACGGCGCGGGCCAGGCCTGCGGGCAAATCGGCGATTTCCAGCAGCCCCGCCGTCGCGAAAATCGGCGCGGCGGCGGGCGACATCCCGATCGCCCAGGCGCCGACGGGCTGGAAGCGGTCGTCGATCGTGACCAATACGGTGCCGACCAGCACCGGCAGCACCCCGGCGAAGATTGCCGCCATTGCCACGGCGCGGGTGCCGCGCCATTCAAGCAGCGCGTGGAAGGCCAGCCCGCCGGAAAGCATGACAAGCGCGAAATAGGCCGCGACCTGCGGCGGCACCGTCTGCCCGGGGAACCAGCGGGATTCCACCACACCGCGCGTGAAAAGATACCAGCCCGCCGCGCCGGCCAGCGCCATCGCCAGCACCGGCCAGAACGCGGTGGCGCCGTCGGCGAGCGGCGGCAGCCGGTTGGCGCCCTGCTTTTTCGCCCGGCGCCACCCGCGGATCTGCATTTCCCGATCCGGCGTGATCGTGTGAGCCAGCAGCAGCAGCAACAGACGAGTCACCAGTCCGTAGGCCGCCGCCATGCCCACGGCTTCCGCGGCGGCGGGACTCCAGCGGGTGCCGGCGAAGGTGAAATTCGCGATTTCCCGCGAGGGAAAAATCCGGCCGGAATCGACCAGCGGCAGCGCGTTCCCAAGTAGCAGGATTTGAATCCACAGGAACAGACCGGGCGCCCACAACTTGCCGAGTAGCAACGATTCCGCGCTCCGCCATCGCCGCCGCAGCATCACCAGGAAGGTGAGGATCAGGCCGCTCTGCGAGAAGACGGTGAAGACCGCCTCGGGGAAATCCAGATTGTAGAACCGGGCGGCTGGCGCAAACCGCTGCTGGAGCCGCAGCAGCTCGGCGGGCGCTTCCGGGAGCAGCCCGGGCAGGCTTTCGTGTAGGACTGGCGTGATCGTCAGATATTTGAAGAACACCAGCCCGAAGCGCGCCGCCTGCGGGACGATCGTGTAGAGGCTGAAGACGACGCCGATGGAAATTAAAAACGCCCAGCGCCGGTTCCTCACCACCGTTCCGGTCACCAGACCGGTTAGGTGGTAGAGAATTGCGGAGGTTAGCAGCACTCCGTAAATCGGTCCCCAAGTGGCCAGCGGCACGCCGCCGCGCCAGATCGACCAAGCCGTCAAGGGTAGCGTTATCAGGAATAACACCCACTCCCGCACCGGCAGTCCGATGAGGTAGCCCAGCGCCTTGGCCAGCGGCGGCATCGGGATGAGGCGTTGGTAATCAATGATTCCCTCGTCGCGCTCCGCCGTCATCCCACCGGCCACCTGCGCGGTGCCGAGCACGAACAGGATCGCCGCCTGCATCACCAACAGCGGGATCAGCGGGGCGCGGTCCGCCTCCGCCAGCGTCATTCCGCCCCGGTAAAGCGCGGCGGACCGGCTGATCGAAAACAAAAACCCCGCCGCCATCAGGCATAGCAGCGCGGCGATTCCCAGCCCGCGCGGCCGCAGCCGGCTTCGGCAGTAGCGGCGGAAAATCGGGTTGGCCGGGAGGTTCCAAGTGCGGATGAGGGCGTTCATGGGGTGCGATCGCGTTCGGCCACGCCCACGAGGATTTCCTCAAAGGACGAGCGCTTTTCCTCGAAGGCCAGCGGTTGCGCTCCCGTCGCCAGCAGCCCTTCCAACAGGCCCGCCTGCGCCTCCTCGCTGCC
Organism: Verrucomicrobiales bacterium; assembly: GCA_038235225.1. GTDB lineage: Bacteria > Verrucomicrobiota > Verrucomicrobiia > Verrucomicrobiales > Akkermansiaceae > Luteolibacter. The sequence goes on along the minus strand of JBBSUD010000052.1, from coordinate 1,763 downwards.
GGTGAAATCGAAAGCGATCGAGCGCCCGCCGGCCTCCAGCGCCGTCACTCCGGCTTGGCCGCCCAGCCAGGCAGCGGCGATTTCCACCCCGCCGAGCACCGTCACCACGATCCTGCGGCGGTCGGCACCGAGCTGTCTGCGGACCTCGTCGGCGGTGCCGGAAGCGAGCAAGCGGCCGCGGTTCATCACGCAGAGCGAGCTGCACATTTCCGCCAGCTCGCTGAGAATGTGCGAACTCACGAACACCGTGACGCCGCGGTCCGCGAGACGGCGCAACGTGAGTCGCAAGTCCCGCCGTGCCAGCGGATCCAGCCCGCTCGCCGGCTCGTCCAGCACCAGCACGCGCGGCCGGTGCAGCAGGGTTTTCGCCAGCACCACGCGCTGCGTCTGCCCGCGCGAAAGCTTGTGGCACCAGCTTCCGCGCCGGTCCGCCAGCGCCACCTCCTCCAAGCATTCCGCCACCCGCTCCCGCCGCGCCGCCCGCCCGCGGATGCCGTGGGCCGCGGCGTGGAATTCGAGAAATTCCCCCACTTTCAAATCCTTCGGCACCGGCGCCAGGTCCGGCATATAGCCGAGAATCCGCCGCGCCCCCTCCGCGTCCTCCAGGATGTCCACGCAATCCAGCGCCACCTCGCCGTAGGTCGGCTCCATCAGCGAGGCGATCACGCGGAACGTGCTCGTCTTCCCCGCCCCGTTCGGCCCCACCAGCCCGAAAACCTCACCGCGCGGAATCTCCAGCGTAAGGTCGTCCACCGCCACAAAGTTGCGGTAATCCACCCGCAGATCGCGGATCGAAATGGCCGGGGGTTCAGCGGAAATCGTCGTCATCGGTCAGATCCCAGTCGGCCGGCAGCTTCATGCCGATCGCCTCCATGTCCTTCTCCGCCTCCGTCCGCCGCCTGTCGCGTTCCTCTTCCCAAAGCTGCCGCTGCTCCGGGCGCAGGATTTCAAAAATCGTTCCCCCACCCGGTTCCGCAGCCGCCGCATCGATGCCCTCGAAGCGCATTCCGGGCTCGAAATCCCGCGATTCCCGCGCCGCCATCGCGAATGCCCGGTCCCGCTGCGCGTCGTCCAGCGCAACGATGCCGTCCAGTCGCTGCACCTGCCGGTCCGCATCCGCCTGCACCCTGGCCGCCTTCTCCGCCAACCGCCGCGTGCGGAAATCCGCCAATTTCTCCCCGTCCAGCACCCCCTCCATGAACTCATCCAGCCCATCGTCCGGACGCGTCTCGCCCGCCGCCCGCGCCAGATCGGTCAGCGTCGTGCCCTCCCGCGCCACCAGCGCGTTCCACCGTTCCGCCTGCTGCTTTTCCCGCCCGCCGAACCAGATCCGCAACCGCGTCCGGTCCGCTTCCGGCAGCTCGTAGCGCCGGATCATCTCCCCGCTCAGGCTGTCCGCCCGCGCCGCCGCCGTCCGCATGCGGATGCGGTCGTAAAATGGCGCGATTTCCCGCATGGCCGGCTGAAGCGTCCGGAACAAATCGTTAGGATCGATTTCCCCACCGTCCCGGAAATCCTGCGCTAGCTGCCGCGCGCTCCTTGTGAATGCCGCACCCGGCCCCCGCGCCCGGTCCGGATGGGCCGCCTCCAGCGCCGTGATCCGGTTCCGCGCCCGCTTCAAATCCACCTCCAGCCCCGCCGCCCGCGCCTCCGGCGAACCCTTCTCCCCCGGCAGGCTCCCGCCAAACAGCGCCCCGCCCAACCCCCCCCCAAACCCACCCCCCAACCAGGCGGAAAACGGGTTGAAGAGCGCCGGACCGCCG
>JBBSUD010000051.1:0-35647 GCA_038235225.1 Verrucomicrobiales bacterium | reverse complement strand
CATCTGGACACCTCTGCCAAGCCGAGGCTCCTGCCGCTCTTCTCCGACAAAGGCTGGGAGTCCAAACCGAACGGACCAAGCGCCAAATGAGCGCCGTGCCGTGAGTCCCGCGCCTGCATGGGGGCCAGCCCCCAAACCCCCGGAGTTTTCCGCATTGAGCCAATGGGGTGGAGCTTGCCCGGGTTCGGTCTGCGGTGCGGGGTCGAACTCCCGCACCGCAGACCGGAGACATGAATGTCCCTTTGGCGACATCCGCCGCTCCGGTTGCTCTCCAGCAGAGCCGTATCCTGCGGGTGCCGCCGCAGGATCGGAAGATGGCCCGCAACATGCAAGCCCGAGCCAATCTAACGGCGATTAAAGAGGCTTGTCATCAGTCCTGGTTGCCCCCAGCAATCCGCTCAAGTGTAACCGATGTTGTCGGTCTAACTGTAACCTATGTTCCCGTCCGTACCCCCAGAGCCAACGCCAACTGTCAAAAGGGTCAGTCCCGACTCACAAGCATTACTCATTGATCTTAGCCCCCCAGCCGCCCACCAAGCCATCCTCAATCAGTCCATCTTCAACCTCATCCACAACGAAACTCTGATCAAAGTCGATATCATGATCCGGAAGCGGGAAGACTACCGCCTCGTCGAATTCGAACGTCGCCAGCGCATCACCGTCCAAGGCAGTTCCCTGTCGATCGTCAGCAAGGAAGACCTCGTCCTCTCCAAGCTCGACTGGGCCAAGGAATCCCAGAGCCAATGCCAGCTCGCCGACGTCGAATATCTCCTCGCCATCGGCACGGATCTTAGATCTAGAGCAATAGTCTCAAAAATTGAACATGACCGATATGCCGACACGGGTTTCTCGATAGCGTAAACCCCGCCAAACCTGAACGCCCACCCATTCCGCCAGATGATGCAGAAGACCGGCCCTGAGCGTCTCATCATCGGCTGCACCATGGCCGACTCCGCCCGCCAGCTTGTCTGGTCTGGAATTCAAAGCCACATCACCGAGCAAGAACGCCGAAAAATTTCCTGGATTGATTCTGCGGCATAAGACTTGAGGCCCGGATTTGAGTAGGTAACAGAGCGATATCTCTTTGGATCAACCGGAAAATTGATCGGACACATTGACTTCTAAGTTTGATTAAATAATCACCCCCGGTTAGGTGTTCTGTCCTATGAGCATGTTTATCCCATACACAGAAGAGATGGAACTCACGATGGTCGCCTACTTCAAGCGGCTCAACGAACGGGATGCCCGCCACTACGCCGCAATCGAAGCGATGAAACTCGACCACGGCGGCGTCACCTACATCGCCCGGCTCTTCGACATCACGCGCGACCGGATCTACAACGGCATCCGGGAACTCGGCGCCATGCGCGCCAGCCTCACCGGCGACGCGGACGACGACGATCCCAACCTGCCACCGGAGGACCGGGTCCGACGCCCGGGGGCCGGGAGACCGCCCGCCACCGACCGGAACCCACAGCTTGAGAATAAATTTCTCCAAGTCATCGAAGACCGGACCGCCGGCGACCCGACAGACGAGGCCAGGTTGTGGACGGATCTAACCGTCCGCGAGATTTCCGAACACCTCAGGCGCGAAGGTTGCGCCGAGGCGGGCGAGCATGTCGTCAGGGGTCTGCTGGAAGATAATGATTTCCACCAGCTGGCACTGCGCAAAGAGCTCGCCACAGGCAAGGTTGACCCCCTCGAACGCAACATGCAGTTCGAGAACATCTTCGCGCGGAGGGACGGCTTCATCGCAGCGGGAGAGCCTGCCATAGCAGTCGATACCAAGAAGAAGGAGCTCATCGGCACGCTCCACCGCGACGGCAAACTATACATCAAAGAAGGGCAGCTCGTCTACGACCACGACTACCGCCACCTGGCCGAAGGTAAAGCCATTCCGCAAGGCATCTACGACTATGCTAACAATAATGCCCTCATCAACGTCGGCACCAGCGCCGAAACACCCCGCTTCATATGCGACGGGATCTCCCAGTGGTGGAACTATCGGGGTCGGCACGACTACCCACAAGCCAGCGAGATCATGATAACACTCGATGCCGGGGGACCCAGCGGGGTGAGATGCAACGTGTTCAAAGAGCAGCTCGCGGCGCTGGCCGACAAGATCGGGAAAACGATCAGAATAGCCCACTACCCACCCTACACCTCGAAGTGGCACCCGATAGAACACCGGCTCTTCCCGCACGTCACGCGTGCGCTCTCTGGCGTCATTCTCAAGACGTTCGAACTGGTGAAGCAGCTGATAGGCAAGACCAAAACATCGGCCGGGTTGGAGGTGAAAGCCTACATGCTCGACGGAGAATACAAGACGGGAATCAAGTGCTCGCCGGGGTGGAAAGAGGAGCGAACCAAGCGGGTCGAAAGGGACGATATGCTACCGGACTGGAACTACGTGATCCGCCCGATCTAGAATCCTTATGTCGAATTAATTCTTTATGCGATCCTTTAGTCCAAGGTGGCTTGAGACGCCAGAACTCCGAGCTTCTCAATCGATAATTCCACAGTAGGAATACTCCCACAGCGCGCGGCACGCGACCCATTGTTGGGAGCGAACCAGGCTGCGCCTTTTTGTTGGCGGAAACAATACCTGTCCACGCGGTTTCAGATACTCACTTCATCGCGCGAACCAATGCAGTGAGTTCGTCTTCGACAAATTCGACAACTAGCTCAGACAATTCACAGAGAGCTTCGTACAGGCCTTCTTTGATGCTGGCGAGATAATCGGATTCGGTCTCGGTGTGTGGTCACGGTCTTCGTTGCGCGTCTTGCATCGCTGGCTGGCGTTAGGCGTATCGACTATCGCACTCGACGCCACCATATCGAAGGAATTGATGATGCTAGTGTGGTCGAGCGCGCTCTGCCAGAACTCATGCAAGCCATCGCCTTCGGGATCGGGCAACTGGATGGTCTCAACCACATCCTTCAGCGCCCGTTCGTGACGAGTCAACCCGCCTTCCGCGGACTTCTCCTCAAGTCGGTCGACCAGTAGGGTTTTCTGGTCACCCCGTTCGATGGGTTCATGTTCAAAAGTCATTCCGCCGGAGAATTGGTGTTGGCTGATCACACGGTAAAGGCACAATCGGATAGCCTTCAACCGCTCTATGCCCAAGGGGGCGGGGGCTGAATTTTCCAAGTCGATGGAGTCGGAAGTTGATGGAACTCAATCTGGAGAGGAGCCAGTCTTGACCGCGCTCCTGCCCCGGCGATGATGGGTCTCGTCCCCAGCCGCCGTAACTGCGCTGGCGCAAAACAGCATTTTTCCCGCCTTTCCCGTTCCCTCGGAATCAACAGCCCCACCACAAGCGCCCCCTTCAAACCACATGGCCACCCCACAGTTGCTCTCCAGTCTTGCCGTCTGCTCCCTTGCTGCCTGTTCGCCAGGTCCCGGCACCGCCATTCCAGACACACGCGCCGAAAAGCAAATGCTCGGCCTCATGGAAAAATTCGACCGGTGGGATTACAATGGCGACGGAGAACTAAGCGTCCGGGAAATCAACACCGGCATCGCAGGCATCAAGGGCAGCTCCAAGGCTGTGACCTACAAGGGCGCGGATGTGGTAAAATATTACGACATGGATGGCGACAAGAGCGTTTCCTTGCGCGAAGCCCAGGCGGGATATCATGGCACCACCCAGGACGATGCCGTCCCACTGCCGCAACGGACGAGAACCACCAATTGAACGTGGAGCAGTCGAAGGGGTCAGCAGTATCAGAGTAAATCCAAGTGTTAGTTTGATTTTTTCCAGTGGCCGGATCCGGGCACGAAGGAGCCTGCCGGGTCGAACGATTCGATTTGGCCGGTCTGATCTTGGACTTTGGCCGGATGGCGGCTGCGGAGACTTCAAGTCGGAGCCGGAAGGCGGGTGGTGGCATTCACCGGTTGCCTGAAACATGGGTTTCAGGCGAAGCCCCCTTATGCTTTGCGGACTAGGGGTTACGAACCTCAGGCAATTTGCCGGGGCGGAGTATCTTGCTGCCATGGTCCGGCTTTGGAATGGAGTAGTTCCCGGGTCGGGACGGGACGGGGCCACTGGTGTCTTGGGTTACTGAGCCAAGCCTTCGGGTCCCATGACCGAGGGGCAGGTCTATATCCTGAAGAGTTTCAGTTTTCAGAGTTTCAGCTTTACTTAATCCCTTCTTCTCCCCGGCAACCCCCTTATTCCCGCCCTCCTGTCCAGCCCAATAACTGTTTCTGGAGGCACCCGCCCAATGCAAATTCCTAGCAGTAGCGGTAAGAGACGATCCAAAAATCACCGCGGTCATTTCATCAGAAGGCAAATGAGTCGGAATCCCGCGTTGGCCTGTTTCCATGCGATCGACGCGCTCATCACGCCCAAGAATTCCGGCGACCGTTCAGGCCGCGACAGATCGAACGCCAGCAAACCCGGGCTGAAGCCCGGGCCTTCGTTCCTTCGGGCTTACAGCCTGCGATATCGGCCCTGAACGGGCCACGGATCAAAGCCCGGGACTTCAGTTTCGGGTAGATTGGCTTATGATGATTACGACCTGAAAGGTTCGAGGGAATGCGACGATTCGAGCGTCGGGAAATACCGCGAAACGCCTCCTGTATTTCTTGAGCCGTTCTTAAGGGGATTTTGGCCGACGCTTTCCGAGTCCGGCCTCACGGCCCGGAAGAATCTCATTGTGTGATGCGAGCTAACGGATGAAGGAGGGCACCCAGGCGCAGACCGATCTACTTCGCGCCGATCCGACTGCCTACTGCCATCGTGGCAGTGACCGATACATTGGCCATCCGCACGATCCAGAAGCTCGCCGGGATGGGATTGACCGTGCCCAAGGATTTCTTGGTGATCTGCTGCGACGATGCTGAGACGGCCCGGCGGGCGAGTCCGCGCCTGACCCCTCTCCAGCTGCCGCTCGACCAGCTAGCGCGGGAAGCAGTCTGGCTGGTCAGAGCACTGATCGAGGGGCAAAGCAGACAAATGACGATCATTGCATCATGCTACTCGCCCGTCAGATTGTGACGGATTTCGCCAAATCCCGCACGCCGGAGGTCGTTCGGAGCTGGGAAAGCTTCACTAGGGAAAATTTCCGTTTGACAGGCCAAGGCCGATCAGGTGAGTCGATTTGTCATCACGAATCCGGGCGGATTAATTCAACCCGCACGCCACCTCAGCAAACACGTAAAATGAAAACTAAAATCGCTCTTCTCACCCTAGCCATTCTCTTCGCAGGGACACGTCTCCAGGCCGGCACTTTCGCCAACATCACCATCGACGGCGACTTCTCGGACTGGGCCAGCGTTCCAGTCGCCCTCACTGATGCCAATGAGAGCTTCAGCAAAGATCTCAACCAGATCTTTCTCGCGAACGATGCTACCAACCTCTACATCCGGATTACTTTCAATCAGGCCACCAATCCGAACGATGGTGGCGGGCTCTACCTCGCTTTCGACAACGACAGCAACGCCGCCACTGGTTACGATGTGTATGGATTGGGACTGGTAGGTTCCGAAGCGGCCTACTAAAACGATTTCCCGTTCGAGCAGGACAACGGAGTGTTTAACACGGGCGCAGCTACTACAAATACAACCATCTTGATCAGTCCCTACAACACGAGCACGGCTTCGCAGGAATTCAGTATCTCCCGCGCAGCGGTGATCGATACTGCCAATGGCCAGCTCATCTTCCCCAATACAACGTTCAGCTTCGCCACCTACTTCAACGACGGAAACAACGATTTCGCCGGCCCGGTGTCCTATACCTTCGCCGTTCCCGAGCCTGGCAGCGTCCTGCTGATGGGATTGTCCGGAGTCCTCCTCGCTTTCAATCGCCGGATGAGGAGTCGTTAGTAATGACGAGTGTGGGCCAGGCGGTGATCGTTATCGCTCGGACGCGCGCGAGGCACCCGGACCGATTCCGAGCCCCCTAATTGGCAAGACCCTCCCGTTCCCGGCGACGGAACCGGGGTTGAAAGAGCGGAGCGCAGTTCCATTAAAATGTTGTCCGCCGGGCAGATGAACCATGCGGTATTGCCTGCCGTGACCCGGAGGCTCTTCTGCTTTTCTTCAAGAAAGCGGCTCACTCCGGCAGACCAAATCTCGGACGTGTCGTGTCGTGGACGATTTAGCCGATGTGGTGAATTAGGAACCGGGATCAGACTTGGGGCGAGACGCCCCACAGCCTTGAGGTGGGCGAGACGCCCACGCTCCTTGTTTCGTTTCGCGGCGACCTCTGGTTGCAGCGACGGCGGCGGAATGCATTTGCCGTGTTTGCCTCCGGTTTCTCTCTAGTTCTCGCGAGATCGATCTCGCGGTTCGTAAGAGGGAGGCATTTTTCCCCATCCGTTGACGCGGCCTGCCGTCCAGCGCTAGTCTCCGCGTGTGCTGCCCTGGTTTTCCGACGATTCCTTCCCGCTCTATCTTGCTCCGATGGCCGGGGTGACGGATGTGATTTTCCGCCAGATCTGCAAGGAAATGGGCGCGGGCGTAATGGTTACGGAGTTCGTCTCCGCGGAGGGGATCATGCAGGCGGACGACCGGACTCGGAAATACACGGAATTCACCGACGGGCAGCGGCCGGTCGGCGTGCAGCTTTTCGGCGCTGATGGCAGACGCATGGGCGAGGCGGCGCGGAAAATCATCGACTGGAAACAGCCCGATTTTATCGACATCAATTTTGGCTGCCCGGTGAACAAGGTGGTCTCGCGAAACGGCGGCTCCTCACTGCTGAAGGATTGCCCGCTGCTGGCCAGCGTGGCCTCGGAAGTGGCGAAGGCGGTGGGCGACCAGGTGCCGGTGACGGCGAAAATCCGGATCGGCTGGGACGCGGAGACGGTCAACGCGGTGGAGGTCGCCAAGACGTTGGAGGACAGCGGCATGCGTGCGATCGCCGTGCATGGCCGGACCCGCGCGCAGGGCTACGGAGGCGAGGCTGATTGGAATGTGATCGATGCCGCGGCGCGGTCGGTGGCGGTGCCGGTGATCGGCAATGGCGACATCCATAATGGAGCGGATGTCGCCCGCCGGCGCCGGGAGACGGCGGTTTCCGGAGTGATGATCGGCCGCGCGGCGATGCAGAATCCGTGGGTGTTCCGCGAGGCTCGGCATTTCCTGGAGACCGGCCACATTTTGCCGGAGGCGGACATCGGGGAGCGCTGGGCGCTGGTCATCCGGCATTGCCGGCTCGCCGTAGCCAGCGGGAGGAATGGCAGCGAAAAGCAGACGCTGACGGCGATGCGCTCGCGGTTGATGGCCTATTGCAAAGGATTTCCCGGAGCCAAGGACCTGCGCCAGCGCCTCTGCCACGTCTCGTCGATTTCCGAGGTCGAGGACCTGGCGGGCCACTCGATGGCCGCCGTCGAGCGGGCGGAAATCTGAGCCGCTTGACTCCCCTGCCCGGTCTTCGGATTCTCCGGGCCGTGGAAATCGTGAAGAAGATCGGCGCGCGCTGGATGAAGGGGTGCGGCGTTTTGGTGCGCGCCTGGTTTTTCGCAGCGGGGATGGCAATTATCATGCTGCCGGTGACGATTCTGAGCGGCTATTTCGAAATCCACAGCGTCTGGCCGTCTGTGATCTACCTGCTCGTAGTCTGCCCGATTTTCGTCCCGAATTTGCTCTCGCTCGTCGGCCTGAAATCAACGCTCTTGGATGAAATCGACGGTGGCCCCGGCCTGAATGAGGCGGGGCGCAGGAAAATGGAGCAAATGCGCCGGGAGGGCGAGGAACGCCATTTCCACTAACTGCTTGCGGCCGCTCCGAAGCGGGGGCTATATGCGCGGGAAATGCCCCACCATAAAACCCGCGACCTCATTGGTAGCCTCCTTTTGCTGTGCGCCGGCGGCGTGCAAGCCGCCACCTCCATCCAGTCCTTCGATCCGGCGGTAAACGACCGCTTCGCCAACGACCCAGCCTTCATCGGCGCCAGCTATGATTTCTCCGGCGTCGGCCGCGATTCCAACGGCCACTGGGCTACATTGCTCAGTCCCACCGTTTTCCTCAGCGCCAACCACCTCGCTCCCACCGGCACGCTTTATTTCCGCTCCGGCAACGACCCAAACACCATTCCGGTGACGTCGGTGATCTCCAGCGCCACGCAGATTGGAAACACGGATCTCTACATCGGCACGCTTGCCACGGCGGTGCCGAATACCATCACGAGTTACAGCTTCGTCACCGTGCCGCTGACATCTGCAAACTTCGGGTCCAGTTCGCTGTTCAACGTACCCGTCTTCATGGGTGGGATTTCTCCAACGACCACCGGCTACGGCACCGCGGTACCCGACATCACCGACCAGACCGTCGGCACGAACCGGCTGGAAGGATTTGCCGAAAATATCACCGCCGGAGGCACCGGCGGGGCAGTCGGCGACGTGCTCGTCACCGTCCGCAATCTCCCGGGAGACGGCGCGTTCGGCTACGCGCCCACCACCTATGAGGCGCAGCTCGCCGCCGGCGATTCCGGCAGCCCGCTATTCACATTCAGCGGCGGAAATCTCGTAGTGGCCGGCATCGCCCTCGCGATCAGCGACACCCCCACCGACATCGATCCCGGCCCCGGAGTCGCGCCGCGCGATTTCTCCGCCTTCAGCTACACCGGCAGCTCGGCGCAGCAAATCCAGAACTACCTCGACACCGGCTCCGTCCCCGAGCCAAGCGGCGCTGCACTGCTCGCACTCGCCGTCGCGGCGGGCTGCTGCCGGCGGAAGATTTGAAGGGGGAAGTAGAATTCTCAGGCACATTCCGATGAATTGACTAAGAATCCGATCTGATTGAATCGCTCGCGACACCCATGCCGCATGGCATCGAACGCGCTCCGGTGCGGCAAGAGATTCCCATCCTTTCATTCCATGCTCAAAACGCTGAAAATGGCCAACTTCACGGTTTTCCCGGAGGCGGAATTGGAGTTCGGAAAAAACCTCAACATCATCATTGGGGAAAACGGCACCGGGAAAACCCACATTTTGAAGGCTGCATATGCGGGAATTGCGGCGAGCGCGGAAGCCTACGTTGACTGGATCCAAGGAAATCGTGAAGTTCACCGTTTTGAAATCGACGCAAAGCTCGCTGGTGTTTTCCGTGCGGAGAACCTGCGGAATCTGATACGCCGCCGGGGAAAAGGCTTCAGCCCGGAGACAAGCGCACCGTTATCTCTCAATTACCGATTTCTCGATTCCAAGCAAAACTTTCAGTTACGAATCGGAAGTGAAAACTTTGCCTTCAAGCCCGACGGCCGCTCTCGAAATTCGAATGGTTCAGTCGCTACCGAAATCAAAACTCCTGACGAGTTCGCGGAAACCCGGCCTGTCTATTTTCCCTCCCGCGAGCTACTCAGCATTTATCCCGGCTTCGTATCCTTATACGAAACCACCCATCTGCCCTTCGAGGAAACGTGGCGGGACACGGCAATCCTATTGGGAGCGCCTTTAGTCAGAGAATCTGCTGCCGTGGGAATCCAAGAACTCCTCGGACCTCTCGAAGAGGCCATGGGAGGAAAGCTTGTGCTTGAGGATTCCGGTCGCTTTTACCTTGAATCCACCAATGGCAAGATCGAGATGCATCTGTTAGCGGAAGGTTTCCGCAAGCTTGGAATGCTGGCTCGATTGATCGCCACCGGCGCGCTTTTGGGTAAAGGTTATTTGTTCTGGGACGAGCCGGAGGCGAATCTGAATCCCAAGATCGTCAAATCGCTCGCACGCACCATTCTGGCTCTCGCGGAAAACGGGGTTCAGATCTTCATCGCATCTCACAGCCTGTTCCTCCTCCGTGAGCTTTACATCCTGCAGCAGAACGAATTTCCAGACATGGACACCCGCTGTTTCGGACTTCACGGAGTCAATAACGGCGTGGAAGTGAGCCAGGGATCAACAATCGACGATGTGGGGGATATCGCGGCGCTCGATGAAGAACTGCTCCAGTCCGAGCGATACATGGAAATCGCCTGAGTCCAACAATCATGCCATCTCTTACAGAAGGAAAACTGCGATTCGATTTCCCCGAAGGATGGGAAGTCACGCAGTACGATTCCTGGACGTTTTATGAGAAGCACTTTCAGGGTTGCTGCTCCGGAAACAAAGCGATGGATTTTCTGGCGATCGATCCGGACCAAGACAGCCTTTGGCTAATCGAAGCCAAGGACTACCGCATCCACCCGCGGACCAAATCGATCGCTCTTTGGGAAGAAACCGCAGTGAAAGCGCGCGATACGCTCGCCGGACTGGTCGCCGCGAAAGCATCCGGCTTGGAACCGGAAAAGACTTGGTCCCAGCGCGCTCTCGCAAAAGCGAAACTGCGGATCGCACTCCATTTGGAACAGCCGGCCAAACCGTCCAAGTTGTTTCCCAAAGGGCCGTTTGATCTCGCGAAGGTGCAGGAAAAATTGAAGCAGCTCGTCCGCCCTATCGACGCCCACCCGCGCGTCACAGACCTCAAGCGCATGGGCCGGGCTCCATGGAGCGCGGTCTCCATACCCTGAAACTGGCGAGCGGAACTGGATCGCGACGCCCTTTTCGCCCGCCGCTTCAAACTTTTGACACCCGGCATCCGCTGGATATGGTCGCGCCGTTCGGCAAGCGAACCCCGATTTTCCCCATCATGAGCGAAACCACCGCAGAAAAACACACGTTCCAAGCCGAGATCCAGCAATTGCTCGATCTCGTCGTCCATTCCCTGTACACCGATAAGGAAATCTTCCTCCGGGAGCTGATTTCCAACGCCTCGGACTCGATGGAGAAGCTCCGCCACATCGAGGCGACGGAAAAGGACATCCACCAGCCCGGCCTGCCGATGGAGATCCGCATCACGGCGGACAAGGACGCGAAAACGGTCACGATCGAGGATCACGGCATCGGCATGACCCGCGAGGAGCTGGCGAAGAATCTAGGGACGATCGCCCACTCGGGCACCAAGGCGTTCCTGAAAAACATGAAGGACAGCGGCACCACGCCGGGCAACATGATCGGCCAGTTCGGCGTCGGGTTTTACTCGGCGTTCATGGTCGCGGATGAAGTGAAAGTAACCACCCGGAGCTGGCATCAGGATGGCGAAGGCTTGGTATGGACGAGCGACGGGAAATCCGGCTATGTCATTGAGGAAGCGCCGGACGCGGAGCGCGGGGTGAAGATTGTCATTCATCTGAAAGAAGAGCTCGGCGAGTATGCCGAGGAACCGCGGCTGAAGCATCTGGTTCAAAGATATAGCAATTTCGTCGGCTTCCCGATCCTGCTGAACGACAGCCGGATCAACGAGGTGGAGGCGTTGTGGCTGAAGAACAAGAACCAGATTTCCGACGAGGAATACAAGGCATTCTATCAATTCACGGGCAAGGCGTTCGACGAGCCGTCGTATCGCCTGCATTTCACCGCCGACGCGCCGATCGTGATCAATGCGCTGGTATTCGCGCCGGGCGAAAATCCCGAGCGGATGGGCTTTGGCAAGGTGGACGGCGGCGTGGCGCTGTATTCGAAAAAGGTGCTCATCGATGCCGATCCGAAAGGTCTGCTGCCGGAGTGGATGCGCTTTCTGAAAGGCGTCGTCGATAGCGCGGACATCCCGCTGAACATTTCCCGCGAGACGATGCAGGACAGCGCCTTGGTGAAGAAACTGGGCAACGTCATTTCCAAGCGGGTGCTGAAAATGTTCGAAAAGGAAGCCGAGGCGGATCCGGAGAAATACCGGACGTTCTATAAGAAATTCGACCGCTTTTTCAAGGAAGGCGTCGCCACCGATTATCCGAATCGGGACGCGCTGGCGAAATTGCTGCGCTTCGAAAGCTCGCTCACGGAAAACGGCGCGGTTTGCGGACTCACGGATTATGTGTCCCGGATGAAGGATGGCCAGGAATCGATCTATTATCTGGTCGGTGCGAACCGCGAGCGGATCGAGACGAGCCCCTATCTGGAAGCGTTCAAGGCGCGCGGGCTGGAGGTGATTTATTTCACCGACGCGGTGGACGAATATGTGGTGGACGCGCTCGGCGAGTTTGATGGCAAGAAGCTGGCTTCCATCCGCCACGGCGGCGTGGAGCTGGAGGATAAGCCGGCGGAAGATGGCGAATCGCTCAGCGAGGAACAAACCACCGCTCTTTGCTATTTCCTGAAAACGGAGCTCGGCGACAGGGTTACCAAAGTCTCCAGCGGCAAGCGCCTTGTGGACAGCCCGGTCATCGCGCTGGTCCCGGCGGACGGTCTCAGCCCGCAGATGCGGCAGATGATGAAGGCCATGGACGAGAAGTTCGAGGACGACATCAAGGTCGAGCTGGAAATCAATCCGCGGCATCCGCTGGTGCGGAAACTCGCCGAGGCAAAGGATGCGAATCCGGAACTCGCCAAGCTCGTTTCCCTGCAACTCCTGGACAACGCGCTCATTGCCGCAGGCCTGCTGGAAGACGCGCGCGACACGGTGGACCGCATGAACAAGCTGATGGAAAAGGCGATGGATTCCTAACCGCGAGATGAAGGTTTCCTGTCCATCCTGCACGATTTCGATCTCCGGCCCCAAGTCGGCGTTGGGGACGCGCGTGACCTGTCATGGTTGCTCGCATGTGTTCCGGTGGACCGACGTTTTCCATGCCGGGGAAAGCTTCATTATTTACGATTTGGAAACCACCGGCCTTTACCCGGACAGCGATGAGTTCATTCAAATCGCGGCGATGCGGTTTTCCGGCGGCAATTTGTGTCCGGCGGAAACGTTCGCGAGTTATGCCAAACCGCGGCGGCGGATCTCGTCATTTATCGAAAGCTATACCGGCATTTCCAATCACGACGTCCGCGACGCCGCGCGGCCGGAGGAGGTGCTGGTGGAGTTTGCGAAATGGGCGGGCGAGGCCACGCTGATCGCCCACAACGGACTGCGCTTCGATAGCAAATTCCTCACCGCGACCTGCCAGCGCCATGGCATTCCCAGCCGCGAAGTGCATGGCATCGACTCGATCCATATGTCGAAAATGTGCTTTGGAAAAGCGCGCGGCACCGGGCATTCGCTCGACCACCTGATGCGGCGGCTGCGCATCGAAACGGGAAATTTCCGCCGTCACGACGCCCGCGCCGATGTCGAAATCCTCGGTCATGCCGTCGCCGGACTGTGGCAGCGGCTGGAGCTGGACCGGGCGTTCAACGGCGTCCCGCGGCACACGGCGCATCTGCCGGTTTGCTGAAAATCCCGCCGATTGGCTCGCCAAGTCCGGCGTGGCGGTTTTGGATTTCCCGCATGACGCGATCCCCCGATTCCGACGATGCCGCACGTCTCGAAGCTCTCGCGAAGGAGGCCCGGAATTTCGCGCTCCACATGATGAGCACCACCGGTTCGCTGCCTCCCACCGCGATCGCCGATACCGCTAAAGGCCTAATTTTCTGCACGCCCGGCGCGCTGGCGGACACCGAGGCGAAGGAGCGGTTTGCGGAAATCACGCGGATTTTCGCAATCGCCCACGCCGCCGAGGCGCTGGTTATGGTGGTGGAGGCATGGGCGACGCTGCCGGATGCGAACGGCGAACTGGACCGTCACCTCGCCCCGTCGAAAAATCCGAACCGGAAGGAAATCGTCGCGCTGATGCTGGAGGATCACCAGCGCCGCGCCACGATGCTGCTGCCGATTCTCCGCAACGCCGCCGGGGATTTCCAGGATCTCGGCGATGGCGGACCGATAGAATTCGGCACCGCCGAAGGCCGCTTCACCGGCCTCATGCCAGACCGCCAGCCCAGCCCCGCCGAAGCCGACAAGGCCCGCGCCGTCCTGCTCGCGCTGGGCATGAGCATCGCCAGCGGCGCCACGGATCCGGGGCAGAACTAACGGATTTGCCGGGAAATCGCTGGCGAACCAGGCTGCGGGGGGAACCGGCAACAGGCGCCGTTATAAATCAGGCAGCACCTTGCGCGAATACTCGAGAATCCGCGCCAGCAGCGGGTCGCCGCTGGGCGTGATTTCCTCCGGCAGGCTCTACACGAAGGGCGAGTCCAGCAGCGGGTGGGCGGGGAACGGCGTCTCCAGACCGAGGTGCCGGCGCAGGTTCCGGTAGGCAAGGATTTCAAAGGGAATCTGCCGGAAAGGAGATGTATCGAACTCGGCGATATCGTAGGGGATCCGCCGATCCTCCTGCATCCGGCGGACGTGGAAATCGGTGGCGTCCATGATCGCGGCAGGCAATTTTGACGGATTATCCCAGTGTTCGAAGAGAGCTTCGTAAACGCCGCATTGCGGTGCCTTTTCGGGAAGCCGGTCCGACGGTTCGCGCCGGCCTGTGAGAATCAGCCACATCCGGAGGACGAATCCGCAGATCGGGCTGTCGGTATATCCGGATATGCTTTCCCGATTGAGATTCCGCGGGTCGTTATCCCCTGTCAGCGGCCGGTCCAGATCCGCTTCGGAAATCTCGCGGAGTTCATAAACTACCGGATGCTTCACGCGCCGCTTGATGCTTTCGTAAATCCGTAGTCCGAGCCATGCCGCTTCGTCAATCAGGCCGCTACCGCACAACAAATTGAAATGACGCTGGGTCTCGAGGGCGCCGATGCTGCCGATGCCACCCGGGTGCTCGATACGGACTACCCGCATTTTCATGGAATGTCGGATAAAGTCCAAGTAACTCGACCAGTTGCGGTGCAAGACTTCTTGGTCATTGCCCGCCTTTGATAAAGCATTCTGTACGTACCAGAACGCCATTCGGTCCATTCGCGAAGATATGCTTCCAACCGAATCAAGCGAAACATTTCCAGCTAAAAGGTCTTCGATTTCTGCGGTAGACATGTCGAACATGATCCGCCGATTTTGAGAGCAGTTCACCCACTCGTTCAGCTCGCTCAGCTCTTTCTTAATATTTAATTTTTTCATGCTACAGATCGTGCTCAAAAATTTCGGCTCCCAGCCCGTCAGCTCATTCGTAATATCTTTCTTTCGGAAATTGGGTTAAGGTGTAGTCCACATTCACCACAATTCCTCTTACCCTCACTTTCCTGTCGACGATATCCTCAAGAAAGTGTATTGCGCTGATCTGAGTCTCTTGGTTCACATTCTTCCAGTGCCCGGTTTTGTCCCTGGCTCTCTCCAACCTCGACTTCACAAACGTTTCCGTATCCGCACTCACCCTCGGCGCTGCCTCGAGGCGGTGCGATTTCACCTCCACGACAAGGATCCCACCGTCCCTATCCCGCATGATGAGATCGATGCCGTGGCCGGAGGTGTTCTGGATGGGTTCGGCAATATCACGAACCTCAAACACCCCACCCGACCGCGTGGCTTTGGCATTCATAATTCCGGCAGCACCTTGCGTGAATACTCGAGAATCCGCGCCAGCAGCGGGTCGCCGCTGGGCGTGATTTCCTCCGGCAGGCTCTTCACGAAGGGCGAGTCCAGCAGCGGATGGGAGGGGAACGGAGTTTCCAAGCCGAAGTGCCACCGCAGGTTCCGGTAAGCAAGGATTTCGAAGGGAATCTGCCGGAAGGGCGACATATCGAACTCGGCGATATCGTAGGGTATGCGTCTGTCCTCCTTCATTCGCAGGATGTGGAAATCGCACGCGGCGGATATGGCATCCGCGAGCTTTTCAGCATGATCCCAATCTACGAAAAGAGCATCATAGATTCCACATTGGGGGACTCCGTCGGGAAGCCGCTCCGCCAGTTCGCGCCGCCCTGTGAGAACGAGCCACATGCGCAGGACGAACCCGCAAACAGGACTTTCGTTGTAACCCGAAATGCTCTCGCTGTTGAGGTTGCGTGGGTCGTCGTCACTTGTAATCGGACTGTCCAGCTCCGCTTCCGAAATTTCCCGAAGCTTCCACACCACAGGGTGTTTCATGCGGCGCTTGATGCTGTCGTAAATGCGTTGCCCAAGCCAGATCGCCTCCTCCACCAAGCCCATTCCAAGCAGCAATGTGAAGTGACGATGGACTTCATAGCTGTGGATGCTGCCGTTGCCTTTGGGGTGTTCGATGCGGAGAATCCGCATTCTCATGGAGTTTCGAATGTAATCCAAATGCACCGACCAGTTGCACGCGGATTCATCCTGCGCCGCGGTGGCCCCATGAACAGCCTTCAGTCCAAACAAAAATGCGAGACTTCCCAACTGAGAAGCTAAATTTCCCACCGAGTCCAACGAAGGTTCACCTGCCAAGCTTTCCTCAATCTTTCGAATCGGCATGTCGTACATGAAATGCCGATTCTGGTCCCTTGCCAACCATTCTTTCGCTTCCTTGAGTTCTTTTTTATAGTTGAATTTTTTCATGATTAAAAATCATTGTCAAATATTTCCGCGCCGAGTCCCTTTGCCCACTCGTAATACCGTTCCTTTGGAAACTGCGCCAAGGCATAGTCCACATTTACGACAATACCCCTCACCCTGACTTTTCTCTGGTCGATATCATCAAAGAATCGAACCGCATTCGCTTGAGTTTTAGAATCGACATTCTTCCAGTGACCTTCAGCAGATTTTGCTGCCTGAAGCCTCGATTTGGCGAACGTTTCCATATCCGCCGAGCCCCTCGGTTTCCCCTCCAGCCGGTGAGACTTGACCTCCACGACAAGGATTCCGCCGTCCCGGTCCCGCATGATGAGGTCGATGCCGTGGCCGGAGGCGTTCTGGATGGGTTCGGCAATATCACGAACCCCAAACACCCCACCCGACAGCGTGGCTGTGGCATTCACAACTCCGGCAGGACTTTGCGGGAGTATTCGAGAACCCGCGCCAGTAGCGGGTCGCCACTCGGTTTGATTTCGTTTGGCAGGCTCTTCACGAAGGGCGAGTCCAGCAGCGGGTGGGCGGGAAACGGCGTTTCCAGACCGAGGTGCCGCCGCAGGTTCCGGTAGGCGAGGATTTCGAAGGGAATTTGGCGGAAGGGTGAGGTATCGAACTCGGCGATATCGTAAGGTATGCGTCTGTCCTCCTTCATCCGCACGATGTGAAAATCGCACGCGGCGGATATGGCATCCGCGAGCTTTTCAGCATGATCCCAATCTTGGAAAAGAGCACCATAGATTCCACATTGGGGGACTCCGTCGGGAAGCCGGTCCGCCGGTTCGCGCCGCCCTGTAAGAACGAGCCACATGCGCAGGACGAACCCGCAAAGCGGACTCTCGGTATATGCCGAAATGCTTTCCCGGTTCAGATTCCGCGGGTCGTCGTCCCCCGTCAGCGGGCGTTCCAAATCCGCTTCGGAAATCTCGCGGAGTTCATACACTACCGGATGCTTCATGTGCCTCTTAATACTTTCGTAAATCCGCAATCCGAGCCATGCCGCTGCCTCAATCAATCCGCTTCCCAGCAATAGAGTGAAATGAGAATGGAGATCATAGGCACCGATGCTGCCGTCACCCTGGCGGTGTTCGATACGGAGAACCCGTATCCGCATGGAACTCGTAATGTAGTCAACGAACAAATTCCAATATTGCTGGCACTCGGTCTGCGATGTCTTGGCCGAATGAAGCGCCATGTTGGCATACCGGTGAGAAACCAAAGACAAATTAAATGCAAGCGAACCGGCGTTCTCCATGCATGGCTGTTGGGATAGAAACTGTTGAATCTCCTCCAAGGGTATCTCGAAAAGAACCGTGAGCAAAGCCGGTCGCATCAACCACTGGGCGATTTCCTTTCGTTCTCTATCGATGCTAAATTTCATGATTCTAAAAATCATTGTGAAAGATCTCGGCTCCAAGACCTTTCGCCCACTCGTAGTACCGTTCTTTCGGAAATTGCGTCAATGCGTAATCGACATTTACAATGATGCCTCGCACCCGATGCTTTTTTCCAAGATCTCCTTGTAGAATTTCACGGCATGTTTGAGAGTATCAGCATCGACGTTCTTCCAGTGTCCAGAGCCTGAAACCGCTTTCGCCAACCTCGTCTCGGCAAACGCCTCCATATCTGCGGACACCCTCGGTTTCCCCTCAAGCCGGTGAGACTTCACCTCCACGACCAGGATTCCGCCGTCGCGATCCCGCATGATGAGGTCAATGCCATGGCCGGGGGCATTCTGGATGGGCATGATGTCGGCGTAGCCTTTGGCGTGGAAGCGGATTAGCACAAGAACCTTCTTGCGGTGGTAAGTGAAGCTTGATGCCGCGCGCGTCGTTTGGAGCGCACTCGATAAGGAATCCGATCGCAAGTTAGATTTCCCGCTGAAGTCGGCCTGTTGCCGGGAGCAGGCCAGCCACTTGGGATCGAAGTCCGGCCGATCTTAACACAAGGAAAAAAAGCCGCCGCCGGATCACCGGCGGCGGCTTGCGGAGATGGATTTCTCAGTGTTCGTAGCCTTGCTCGCCGTGCTCGACGAGGTCGAGGCCGAGTTCCTCGTGCTCGGCGGTGGGGCGGAGGCCGATGACGATTTTGACGAGCATCGCGATGACGAAGGTGGCGGCGAGGCTCCAGACGATGGTGAGTCCGCAGGCTTTCAATTGCTCGCCAAGCAGGCCGTCGAGGTGGCCGGCGAGGTTCGGGTTCGCCTTCTCGCTGGCGAAGACGCCGGTGAGGATCGCGCCAAGCGTGCCGCCCACGCCGTGGACGCCGAAGGTGTCGAGCGCATCGTCATAGCCGATTTTCTTCTTGAGGAAATCGACCGCGAGGAATGGCCCGGCGCCGCCGATCGCCCCCATGAGCACGGCCGATTCCGTAGTTACGAATCCGCACGCCGGGGTGATGACGACGAGTCCGCTGACGATGCCGGAGCAGAAACCGAGCACGCTCGGCTTGCCCTTTATCGCCCATTCGAGGACGGCCCAGCAGAGGCCGGCGGTGGCGGCGGCGAGGGTGGTGGTGGTGAACGCGTTCGCGGCGATGCCGTCCGCGCCGAGCGCCGAGCCGGCGTTGAAGCCATACCAGCCGACCCAGAGCATGCCGGTACCGACCATGCAGAGCACCATGCTGTGCGGTGCCATCGTTTCCATACCGGAGGGGCGGCGCTTGCCGAGAATGATGCAGAGCAGCAGCGCGGACCAGCCGGAGGTCATGTGGACGACGGTGCCGCCGGCGAAATCGATCGCGCGGATGCCGGCATCCTCGTTGAGCAGGCCGCTCATGAAGCCGTTGTTGCTCCAGACCATGTGGGCGAAGGGGAAATAGACGGCGAACATCCAGAGCACCACGAACGCCATGACCGCCGCGAATTTCATCCGCTCCGCGATCGCGCCGACGATCAGGGCCGGCGTGATGATGGCGAAAGTAAGCTGGAACATCGCCCAAATGCTGTCGGAAATCCACGGCCCGCCGGCGCCGGTGGCCATCGGATCGACGCCGCGGAACATCGCCATTTTGAAATCCCCGATGAACCAGCTGGTTCCACCGAAAGTCAGGCTGTAGCCGCAAAGCCACCACAGCGGCGTGACCACGCAGGCGATTCCGAGGCATTGCGCCAGCACGGAAAGCACGTTCTTCCGACGGACGAGGCCGCCGTAGAACAGGCCGAGGCCCGGCAGCGTCATGAAGAGGACGAGCGCCGTGCTGACCATTTGCCAGGCGTTCGCGCCCGGACCGGGGCCGGGAACCATCGTGGGGGTGGAGGGGAATCTTTCCGGCCGGGGTGTGTTGTTCACGTAGGCCTCCAGATCCGCCATTCGATCCTGAAGCTCGCTCACCGCCGGATCAGGCGCGGCGGCGGTTTGGCCTTGGGCCGCGGGGGCGGCGGTGAGGCTGACAAGGGCGAGCGCGATGGCCGGGAGGATTCCCCGGGCGAGGTGACGGAGCGGATTCATGGATGAATGGGCGGTGGATTCGGAAGGCGGAAATCCTGGATCTCCGCGCCGACCCGCGAAGCACCCGGTGCGCCACATCCGCCGGAATTTTCATTCAAGTCGCTCCAAGTAAGCGACCTGCCGAAAATCCCTTCGATTCCCCTCATGAAATTCCCGCATCCCGTTCATTTCCAACATGAAAGCCGCTAATCGGTGGGGCGGGAAAATCGTGGCGATGAGGCGCTCATTCCGGTCCGGCCGGGACGATGAGCGTGGGAACTGTCGCTTTGCGGACCATGCCCTCGGCCACGCTGCCCAGCAGCAGCGAGGCGATCACGCCATGGCCGTGCGAGCCGATCACGACCAAATCCGCCAGATTTTCCTCCACATGATCGAGCAGCGAATGCAGCGGGCTGCCCTCGGCAAGCCGGGCGGTGGCGTTCGGGACGCTGGCGCGGACGGTGGCGAGGAGTTCGTCGAGTTTTTGCGAAGCGCGGCGTTTCGCCTCCACTTGGAAGGTATTCATCGCCGGAAATTCCTCAGGCGTGAAGCCGTAGGCTGTATAGCTCGGCTCCGGCTCGATGACGTGGAACAGGCGCACTTCCGCGCCGAATGGCTTGGCCAGCCGGATCGCCATTTCGAGGACTCCGGGGGTGGCGTTCGAGAAATCTACCGCAGCGACAATGGTTTTCATGGTGCGGCAGCCTAACGCCCCTGCCCGGTCTTGGCAAAACCTTCATCCAATCCCGGTTTGGCAAATCCGGCCGGACGCGCCAGAGTCGCGGACCATGATCCGCTTCCTCCACACCCGCATCCGCGTCCGCGATCTCGATAAGACCATCGGATTTTACGAAAAGCTCGGCTACTCGCTCAAGGAAAAGAAAGGCTCCCCCGAGGGCAACGAACTGGCATTTCTCGAAATCCCCGGCAACGACGTCTTCCTCGAGCTCTGCCACTCTCCCGACTACACCGCGACCTGCCCGGAAGACCTCATGCACACCGCGCTCGGCGTCCCGGACATCGTCGAATACTGCGACCAGCTCGAAAAAGCCGGCATCGAAATCTGGCCGTCCGGCTGGCGCGGGAAATTCACCGGGGACGGACGCAAAATGGCATTTGTGACCGATCCCGACGGCTACGAGGTGGAAATCCTCGAACGCTGATTTGCCAAGATTCACCCTCGCGGATTTCACGCTCCGGCGCTGCGGTGGCCGGTGCGGAACTGGCTGGCGGTCTGCCCCATGTGCTTGCGGAAGTGGCGCGCGAAATCCGCGTGGTCGTAAAAGCCGGCTTCGAGGGCAATGGTGGTGACGGTCTGGTTGGTGCGGACGAGCAGTTCGCAGGCCTCGATGACACGCATGCGAATCATGTATTCCTGCGGTGTCATCTGGAAGGTGGCGCGGAATTTCCGCTCGAACTGGCGGACCGACATGCCGGCGATTCTCGCGAGAGCGGGCAGGTCGAGCTTGTCGCGGAAATGGAGTTTCAGGTGATCGGCGACGCTGGCGAGCTCAAGGTAAGGCTGCATGGCGGCGCGCTGGGCCTCATAGCTGCGGACGGTGCCGCACAGCCCGCAGATTTCGCCCGCGGTATCGAAGAGGGGCAGCTTGTCGGTGACGAACCATTCCGGCTCGCCGCGACCGTTCGGGAACAGCTCGATGATGCCAAGCAGGGGCTTGCCGGTGGCGATGACGCGGGAGTCGTCCTCGCGGTATTTGGCGGCGAGCCGGGGGGAGAAAATCCCGATGTCGTCGGTGCCGGCCATTTCCTCCTCGGTGCGAAATCCGCAGCGTGAGACGAAGGCGGGATTCCCGGCCATGAGGCGGCCCTCGCGGTCCTTGGCGAAGAAAAGCGTGCCGGGAAGATGGTCGAACAGGTGGCGGAACTGCCCGGGCGACAGCGATTCCCTCCATTTCCTGCGGCGTTCCTCCAAGCCCATCCTGGCGCGATCCTACACAAAGCGCCCGCGATCCTACAAGCCCCGGATTCTTGAAAAAGCGCAGGCTTCGGCCGCGTTTGACGGGCACAAAACCGACCGCCATCCCAGCCAATCCACGCCCATTCCCACCGCATGAAATCCCTGCTACTTCTTTCCATCTGGCTACTCGCCGCGACTGCCGGCAAGGCCGCGCCGATAGTGCTGCCCACCGATTCCGCGCGTCACGTGGAGGTGCTTTTCCTCGGCGCGCCGACGGCGAATCATCCGGCGCACGACCCGGTGGAGCGCTACCGGATTCTCAAGAAAGCGCTCGGCACCTCGGGCATCGACCTGACCTACACGGAGGACTTGGCGGACCTGAAACCGGAAATGCTCGGCAAATTCGACGCGCTGATGTTCTACGGGAACTGGAAGGCGGACGCGGCGATGGAACCGGCGCGCTTCCAGGCACTCACGGATTTCGTGGAAAGCGGCCACGGTTTCCTGCCGATCCACTGCGCGTCGGCCTCATTCGGCGGCTCGGACGATTTCGCGAACCTGGTCGGCGGCCATTTCCAATCCCACGACACCGGCGTGTTCACCACCCAGATCGTGGCGAAAAATCACCCGATCATGCGCGGCTACAAGGGCTTCGAGACATGGGACGAAACCTACGTGCACGACAGGCTTACCGACGATCGCAAGGTCTTGCAGGTGCGTGACAAAGAGCCATGGACCTGGGTCCGCGAGCAGGGCAAGGGCCGCGTATTTTACACGGCATACGGCCACGACATGCGCTGCTGGGACCAGCCGGAATTTCACGATCTGCTGCGCCGCGCCGTCCTGTGGAGCGTCGGCCCGAACGTCCGCGGGAAACTTGCCGCGCTGAAGCTGCCGAAGCTGGAAATGGAGGACGTTATCCTGCCCGGCTACCGCGATCACAAGACAATCACGCAGGCGCAAAAGCCGCTCGCGCCGCCGGAATCGATGAAGCTGGCGCAGGTGCCGGTAGGCTACGAGCTTTCGCTCTTCGCCAGCGAGCCGGACATCGTGAACCCGATCCACGTCGCGTGGGACAGCCGGGGGCGCGCCTTCGTCATCGAGTCGCTCGACTATCCGAATAACATGCAGGCCGGCGACCTCGGCCACGACCGCATCACGATTTGCGAGGACAGCGACGGCGACGGGAAGGCCGATCAATTCAAGCTTTTCGCGGACAAGCTCTCCATCCCGACTTCCTGCGTCTTCGCCAACGGCGGGCTGATCTGCACGGATGGCCCGGACATGATTTTCCTCCAGGACAGCGACGGCGACGACAAGGCCGATGTCCGCAAGGTGCTCTTCACCGGCTTCGGCATGGGCGACACCCACGCCGGCGTCTCGAATCTCCGCTACGGCCAGGACAACTGGATTTACGCCACCGTCGGCTACTCCGGCTTCAAGGGCACCGTGGGCGGGGAAAATTTCGGATTTTCCCAGGCCGTCTTCCGTTTCAAGTCGGACGGCAGCGCGATGGAGCTCCTCCAGAACACCACGAACAACACCTGGGGCCTCGGCTTCACCGGGGATTTCGACGTGCTCGGATCGACCGCCAATGGCAACCCGTCTTGGTATTTCACCTTTCCGAAATCCGCCTACGAGAAGGCCGGTCTGAATCAGCCGCGCACTCCCGCCGCCGACCGCAATCCGTTGTTTTTCCCGTCGTCCATGGACATCCGCCAGGTCGATCAGTTCGATCGCTACACGGCTGGCGCGGGCCACGCGTTCTACACTTCGGAGCGATTTCCGGAAAACTACCGGAACAAAATCGCCTTCGTCTGCGGCCCCACCGGCAAGCTCGCGGGTAACTTCGAAGTCTCCGCGAATGGCGCCGGCTGGACCTCCGTCCTCAGCCCGAACAACCTCTACAACAGCGCCGATACCTGGTCCGCCCCGGTTCAGGCGGAGACCGGTCCGGATGGAGCCGTCTGGCTCTGCGATTGGTATAACATCATCATCCAGCACAACCCGACCCCGTCCAAAGGCTCCGCCGGCTATGACGCCAAAACCGGCAAGGGCAACGCCTACGAGACGCCGCTGCGCGACAAATCGATGGGCCGCATCTACCGGATTTACCCGCGGGGTTCCGACAACGACGCCTATCCGAAACTCGATACCGCCGATCTGGATTCGCTCGTCGCCGGCCTCGGCCACCCGAACCTCTTGTGGCGCCTCGCCGCCCAGCGGATGATCGTGGATTCGCACTCGCCGGACGCTGCCGGAAAATTGCGGGGAATCGTGAAATCCGGCCAGCCGCGCGCCGCCCTCCACGCCTTCCGCGCGCTTCAGGGCCTCGGCCAGCTTGACGCGGATTCCATCAAGTCCGCCTTGGCCTCCAGCGATCGCGGCATGTTCCGCGCCGGCCTCCAGAACGCCCCGCTCGACGAGACACTCGTCGATGCCGTCACCAAGAACGTCATTGCCGCCCCGGACACCCGGCTGCTTGCCGAGACCTTCGTCGCGCTCGCCAAAACCACCCCGTCCGAGAAAACCGGCCGCTTGCTGCACGCCACCTTGTCCGCCGGGAAGGAAGCCATTCTCGCCGATGCCATTCTTGCGGACGCTTGGCAAATGGCCGCCCGCCAGCACGCCACCGGCGTCCTGCTCGCCGCTTCGGAAGACCCCGTCGCCACGCAATCGGCCACGGCCGCCAACCTGATCTCCGATCCCGGATTCGAGAGCGGCGAGCTCGGCGCGTGGAGCCTGCGCACCTATTCTGCGGACCAGCCGGATGCCGTGAAGCTCGCCATCGTCGCCGAGGGGCGGAACGGCGGCAAAGCCTTGGAAATCACCTCCCCCGCCCGCGCCGACGTGGGTGCCGGTGCGGAAATCAAGGTGGAGCCGAACACCCGCTACCGCTTCGGCGGCTGGGTCCGCACCAAGGATCTCGCCAACAAAGGCGGCCGCGGCGCGCTCTTCAACATCCACATGGGCGCCACCTCCAAGCCGATTTCCGGCACCACCGGCTGGACCGAGCTGAGCCTGGATTTCGACTCCGGCAATGCCACCAGCGTCCTCGCCCACTGCCTCTTCGGCGGCTACGGCGGTAGCACTGGAACGGCTTGGTTCGACGATGTCTCGCTGACGAAAATCGGCGCTGGAGACATCGGCAGCGTCGTCGATTCCGTCGCCAAATGGTTCGCGCAAAACGGTGCCGAAGCCGACCGCGCCGCCCTCGCCGGGAAGCTCGCCGGCCGCGCCGATGCCTTCTCGAAAGGCCTCGCCGCCTCGCTCGGCGCCGCGCCAGGCGTCGTCACCGTGGAGAAGAAATTCAAGGCGGACCCCGCCGTCCACGAGCGCGGGTTGGCCATTTTCAACATTACCTGCATCGCCTGCCACGGCCCCGATGGCAAAGGCGTGCCCGGCGCGTTCCCGCCGCTCGATGGCTCGCCATGGGTCACCGGCGACCCGTCCGTCCCGACCCGCATCGCCCTTCACGGCCTGCAAGGCCCGATCGAAGTGGCCGGCCAGAAGTTCCAAAACCTGATGCCGCCGCTGCCGCCAACCCTTACCGATGCCCAACTTGCCGACGTGCTCACCTACGTCCGCCAGTCCTGGTCGAACGACGCCACGCCGGTCACCGCGGATGCCGTGAAGGAAATCCGCGGCAAATACAACAGCCGCACCGCCCCCTGGACCGCCGCCGAGCTCAAGTGAGCGGCTTATTCGAGTTGCGGCTTGCGGGAACGCAGCCGCCACATCGATTTCCCCTCGCTCTCCCAGAGCCGCTGGAAATCCGTCTTCGGGTAGAAGAACGAATCTTCCTCCCACTCCAGCGGCTCGAATTGGCCGAAATCCACGACCGCCGCCCGCGCCCACGCGAAGTATTCTTCGTGGTCCGTCATGAAGAGAAACTCCCCGCCCGGCACCAGCACCCGCCGGACCGCCTCGAGGAAATCCCGCTGGACCAGCCGCCGCCGGTGGTGCCGCACTTTCGGCCACGGGTCCGGGCACAGCAGGTGCAGCCGGTTGACCGACGCTTCCGGCAGCAGCCACTCCACCGTGTAGCCGCTTTCCAATCGCAAAATCCGCGCGTTGGAAATCCCCTGCCGCGTCAGCCGTTTGCACACGCTGCGGACCCGGCCGAGCAAGCGCTCCGTGCCGAGGAAATCCCGCTCCGGGAACTCCCGCGCCAAATCCATCAGGAATCCCCCGTCGCCGCAGCCCAGGTCAACCTCCAGCGGCCGGCCTTCCTGAACGATTTCCCCCCGCTCCAGCCGCCGGAAATAGTGCGGCGGCACGAACTCCCCCGCCATTGCCTCGCGGGGCAGGATGTTGAATGGCTGCGTCTCGATCACCCGCCGATTCATCCAACCACCCGCCCGCTTGGCCAGCGCCGAGTCCGGCTGGGGAGAAAATCCAGTCCGTGGCGTGCCGCGGATCGCCGGGCGGCGGCACGGAGCGCCCGGAAAGCTTCCGGCAGATGGGTTTTCCTTACGCGAACTGCCGCCAGAACGTCAGCCCGGAAATGCCGAAGCCAATGCACAGGACGATGCGGCGGACCCAGAGCTGGGGGATTTTCTGCGAGTAGTGCGAGCCGACGTAGTAGCCGGCGATCGCTCCGACGGTCATGACGCCGGCCTTGTCCCACTCGACCAGCCCGCGGGTGACGAACATGAGGGTGGCGACGACGTTGATGAGCGAGCCGAGGACGTTTTTCAGCGCGTTCATCTGGTGGATATCGCTCAGGCCGATGAAGCCGAGCGCGGCGAGCATGAGTATGCCGATGCCCGCGCCGAAAAATCCGCCGTAAATGGCGATGAATAGCTGGAAAACGACCGCCGGCCAGACGCGCGGCGGGAGGTCGCCGCCGGAATCGTGGCGGATTTTCCGGGAGACGGCGCCTTGCGCGAGGAAGAGCAGCGTGGCGAACAAGATCAGGAACGGAACCAGATGGCTAAAGACCTCGTTGCTGGTGACGGTCAGCAGCCAGCTCCCGATCAGACCGCCGAGCAGGCTGACGGGAACGAAGCGCCAAAGCCATTTCCGAATCGCGGGGAATTGGTGGCGGAACCCGAAGATCGATCCGCCGGTGCCGATCACGAGGGCGGTGGTGCTGGTGGCATTGGCCGCGATAGGCGGGGTGCCGAAGGCCAGCAGCGTCGGAAACGTGAGGATGGTGCCGCCGCCGGCGACGGCATTGACGGCCCCGGCCGCCGCGGCGGCGCTGACCAGCGAAATCACTTCGGGAGCCGTCATCGCCGGGGCGCGCGCTCAGCCAAGCCGCTTGGAAACGGCGGCGGAAAGCGCCCGGCCGTCGGCGCGGCCATCGGCGATTTCCTGGGCGCGCTTCATGGCCTTGCCCATGTCGGCCTTGCCGGTGGCGCCGGTTTCGGAAATCGCGCGGGTGACGATTTCCTCCAGCTCGGCGTCGGAAAGTCCGGCGGGAAGGTAGGCGGACAGGATCGCGATTTCCGCCTTCTCGGTGGCCGCCAACTCGGCGCGGCCGGCCTTTTCGAATTGCTCGTGCGAATCGACGCGTTGTTTGATCTGCTTGCGGACGATCGCGATGACCTCGGCTTCGTCGAGCTCGGTGCCGAGGCCGCCCTTCTCGATCGCGGCATTGGTCATGGCGCTCTTCAGCGCGCGGAGGGCGGCGAGCGCGGTGGCGTCGCGCGCCTTCATGGCGGTTTTGATGTCTTCGGGAATGCGTTTGGCGGTCGCGCTCATGCCCCGTGAGTAGCAGGGGCGATTTCTCCGCCAAGCAAAAGTCAGTTTTTCGGGGCGGAAATCCCGGTGGCGGCGACGCCTTCCTTCATGTGGCTGAAGGACGCTTGCAGCGCGCCGTTGCGCTGGCCGACGGTTTTGCCCTCGCCGCCCATCATTTCCTTCATTTCCGCGTCCATATACACATCCTTCTCGCCGCTCTGGTCGGAGCTCACGCCCATCGATTCGGTCGCGTCGCCGATTTGTTCGGAACGTGTGGCGATGCGGTCGAGCGCCACCCGGTATTTGCCCACCATGCCCGCGATGTCGCCGGCGGAGCGGATGTCATGCATGGCCTCGCCGAACGCGCGGACGCGTTCCGGCGAGTGGACGAACCAGCCGAAGCCGCCGCCGCCGAGGAGCAGCAGAACCGCGGCGGTGGCCAGCCATTCGCGGCGGCGCTTGCGGGTTTTGCGGGCGTTTTGTTCGTCCAGCAGAACGCCGAGCTCGGTCGAGGTCGCGTCGTCGAGTCCGGCGTTGGGCATCGGCACGACGAAATCGCAAATAGGGACGGGCGCGGGTGCCGGTTCCGCGGGCGCTTCCACGGACTTGGGCGCTTCCTCCGCTTTCACCGCGTCCACCGGCGCGGGGAATGCGCGCTTGAGGGAGATTTCCTCCCGGGGAGACTCGTTGAGAGCTGCCTGGAACAATTTTTGAAGCCTTTCCTGATCGGTCATGCCGCAGACTACGGCCATCGCGCGCCGTTGGGCATTACGCCATGCCGTAGGACTCAGCGCGGGCGGGCCGCTTGAACAAGCGCGAGCTTTTTCAGGTAAAGACCCGCCTCGAGGCCCGCCGGATAGATGTGCGGGTTGACGAGGCGGCGGATCGTAGGGTCGAGCGCGGCCACCTGCGCCAGGCAGAGCGCCCGGGAATCGGCCAAGGACGGTTGGTTTGCCATCAATTTCCCCTCCCGGAAAATGGGCACGAGCAGATCCTGATGGGCGGCGTCCGCCGGGACGGTCGTGCGCCGGAGCGGCTCGGCGGGATCGACGATCGCGCACGGCTCGGGGCAGGGCGCGGCGGCATCGTACACCGCATCGGCAATGAAATGCCCGTCCCGCGAAAAACGCCGGATCTGCTGGAGGCCGGGCGTGGAAATCTTCACCGCCTGCTCGCTGAGCTTCACCCGCGGCTGCCATTCGCCGGCATCGTCGCGGATCGCCGCCAATTTATACACGCCGCCGAGCGCCGCCTGGCTGCCGCCGGTGACGAGCCGAGTGCCCACGCCCCAGACGTCGATTTCCGCGTCCTGGTGGCGCAGGCTTTCGATGAGGTGCTCGTCCAGATCGTTCGAGGCGACGATCGAGGTGTCGTGAAATCCTGCCTCATCGAGGATTTCCCGCGCTTGCTGGCTGAGCCATGCGAGGTCGCCGGAATCCAGGCGGATGCCGAGCAAACGGTGGCCGCGCTCGCGGAGTTCGCTGCCGATTTCCACGGCATTCCGGACGCCTTGGAGCGTGTCGTAGGTATCGACGAGAAAAGTGCAGTTCCCCGGCAGCGCGGCGGCGTAGGTGGCAAAGGCCTCTTGCTCGGAATCGAACGACATCACCCACGAATGCGCGTGGGTGCCCTTGAGCGGGATGCCCAAGTGCTTGCCCGCCAGCACGTTCGACGTGGAAGCGCAGCCGCCGATGTGGGCGGCGCGGCTGGCGGCGAGCGCGCCGTCCGGCCCTTGGGCGCGGCGCAGTCCCATTTCGAGGACAGGTGCGCCGCCGGCCGCATGGCAGACGCGAGCGGCCTTGGTGGCGACGAGCGTCTGGAAATTCACGATGTTCAACAGCGCGGTTTCCAAGAGTTGGCACTGGAGAATCGGCCCGATCACGCGCAGCAGCGGCTGTTGCGGGAATACCGCGGTGCCCTCCGGCATGGCGTCCACCTCGACGGTCAGCCGCAGATTTCCTAAGTAATCCAGGAACTCCGGACGGAACATTCTGCCGTCCTCCGCATCGCGCAAGCTGGCGAGGAAGAGCAGATCGTCCGAGGTGAAGCGGAAATCCTCCAGCCAGGCGATCGCGGAACCGAGTCCCGCGGCGATCGCATAGCCGCCGGAAAACGGCAGCGTGCGGAAGAACAAATGGAACGCCGCCTCCCTCTCCGCCCGCCCGCTGGCGTGATAGCCCGCGGCCATGGTGAGCTGGTAAAGATCGGTGAGCAGCGGGGAATTGGCGGTCATGCGAACGAGTCGAGCAGTGATAGGATTTCCGCGCGGGCACCAAGATCGGTCAGCCACTCGGCGGGTAGGTCGGAAACGGGAAATCCGGCTCCGTAAACCAAGCCGAGAATCATGCCGCGCGCCGCACTGTCGCCGCCGGCCGTAGCATTCTCGATCAGTGCCGCGGCCGGATCGTCCGGGTGGCGGAACAACAAATGGCAGATCGCCGGAAAAGCGGCGCCGGTCGAGCAGCTCAGCCCGTGGGACTCCATTGCCGCGGAGTCGGATTCGGCCGAGGCCGCGGACTTGCGGGCGGCGTCCAGCCAGCGGTTCTCGAGCGATTTCCACTCCCGCCCCGCCATCACGGATTCCAGCGCATCCGGAATCGCCGAACCGGCGCGGACGGCCAACATGACCCGGCAGAAAAATTCCGCGGATTCCAACACCACGTCCAGCGGGTGGGTGAAAGCGGTTTCGCGGCGCGCGGCATACACGAGAGCCTCGTCGTCCGCCCACTTCAGCAGGAACAACGGCCCGATCCGCGCCGCCCCGCCGATGTCATGGGAATCCGAACCGCCGGTGGGATTTGCCAAAGTCTGCCTGGTGGCGCCGTCGCGGTAGGTCTGGTTCTCGGGTTCGTCCCAAAATGCCCGCCATTGACTTGAGAAATCTTCCAAATCGAATTTCCCCAGCCCCGCCACCGATCGGAGCAACACCAGCGTTTGGCCGCCGTAATGCGTGAAATCCCCCGCCGATTTCCCCGGATGATAACTGGTGGCAGGCGCATGATAGCGAGTAACGCGGCCGAATTTCGCAGCGATTTCCCCTTGGTCGTAAATCCAGTGGGGGCCGAGGGCGAGCGCGTCGCCGATGAAAGAACTGAGGACGATGTCGGATGGATCGGACATAGGAAAGGGCTGATCATGAAGAAGGCCGCCGTCCCGGTATGGACGGCGGCCTTCGCGTTGGTTGGTTTTACCGGTTGGGAAAGTCTTACTTGGCTTCGCGCATCTTGTCCGCGTTGTTCTCCATGGCGTCGGCTTTGTTTTCGGCAGCGTTGCGGACGCGGTCAGCCGCATTTTCCTTGGCGTCTGCGGCGGCTTCGGTTCCATCGGAGGTCGGTCCGTCGCGCATGGCGTCAGCCTTGTTCTCCATCATGTCAGCCTTCTTCTCCGCATTGTTGCGGACCGCATCAGCTTGGTCTTCCTTCATGTCCGCCTTGGTTTCAATGGCGTCTTCCCGGGCGTTTTCCTGAGCGGAATCGCAAGAAGTGAAGGCGAAGGCAAGCGCCGAGGCGCCGAGAAGAGCTACAATGGATGTCGTTTTCATGTTTTTTGGTTGGTTGCCGGACGAGCCGGTTTTGGATTTGATCGCAGGTGCGGTGCCAAGCGGATTTCCCCTGATAAATCAGGGATTTCCGTAGGCCTCACCGGCCGTCATCGTGTCGATTGCAAAACTCCGTCGTGCAATTCGCACCGACGGTCCCGCACCCGGTGGTGAACCACTCGGACGCGGTTAGTCCCAACTTCTTCGCTGCGACCGGTTCCAACGCACCGCTCTCGAATCATCTTTGCAGAACGTGCCAAATCCGCTTGCCACCTTCTACCGATCCGCTTCCGCCCGGCCCCTCATCAGAATTCCCTCCCCCAAGCTTCGCCGTTCCAAGGCAGGATTCCACCCTGCAAGCCGGGATAAAAATTCTCCATCGACTCGCCCGATGGAGTTCCCGCTTTGGAGGGCGGTGGGAAGCGGAGCGCCACACCGCTTTGAGTTGCGAAGCAATAGTGGGACGATTTAACAATGGCAGGGCATGGCGGATGCAATCCGCCGCCACGTGCCACGCGATCCAAAGCGGCGTCGTGGCCTGCCCGGCCGCTCACTCCACCCGCTCCACGCCGTCCGGGAGATTCACTGTGGATTTGATCGAACCGTCCGCCTGCTTTTCGTGGCGGACGTGGATTGCACCTTTTGGAGTTGGATAATCACCTTCCACCCAATCGAGATGCCCGAGATGCGGCTCGATTCTCACCTTCGCAAATCCCGGCGCCGCGGGAGTGATGCCGAGGACGTTGGCGCTGAGCCACGCGGTCGGTCCGCCGGCCCAGCCATGGCAGAAACTGTGGCGGAATCCGACATAGCAATACGCTCCAAAATCGCCGTGCAAGTCCTTCTTCCCGGGCTGCACCAGTTCGTCGATGCGCCCGGCATCCTTAGTCCATGCGAGGTCGAAATCCTCCCAGAACGTGGTCGCACCCATGTCAAGCATGCCGCCCCAATACTTGGAAATAAAATCCAATCCAGTTTCCACATCGCCGGATTTGGCGAGGGCCTTCAAGACATAAAAACCATAGAACGTGCTGAGATCGGCCGGGCCGCCTTTTTTGAGAACATCGTTCGCCACCTCACCCGCGTCGCGGAAGCCGGCCAGCGCGAGCAGCGCGGCGGGCGACTTGCGGCCGCTGGATTCCGGCTTGTGCGTGCGGAGCAGCGCGGCGGTATCGGTGCAAAGTTTCGCGGTTTCGGCGTCGTCCAAGATTTGGCATAACTCAGCGCCGGCTTCCATGGTCATCGTCATCATCGCCTGGAGGCCTTCGTGGACCGCAACTTTATTATCGGCGGTCGGCCAGTCGAGGAAACGCATGCCATCGAGCTTTTCCGCACCATCCTCGCCAACATAGGTGGCGAGGCGTTTCAGAAGCGCGGTGAGATACGGCTTCTGCTCCTTGAGGTAGTCGAGATTTCCATGATGGAGATACCAGTCCTTCTGGATGACGATCCACCACATTGAGTAGGAACTGATGCCGTTCATCCAGTCGCTGACGGGTGTCACGTCGCGAATCATGTCGAGACTTCTGGGAACGACCTCGTTGTATCCGAAAACGCTGTCGATGACGCTGACTTCCGGATGCATGTCGCCAAGCCAGACGAGGCGGTCGCGCTTGATGCCGTCCCACAGGAAATCCTGCATGTTGAGCTGCACGGTATAGGCGCCCGTTTGCCAGATCTTGTTCAGCCGCTCGTCCGAGGATTTGAACGACCCAACGTAAGGCACGTCACGAATCGTGAGAACCGCGCGAATCTGGCTAAGTTGGAGGTTGATTTTCGGATCAACATTGTCGATGCGGACGAAGCGGAAACCGCTCGGACCGACCGTCTTCTTGCCCAACCACGGGACTTTCACCACCTGGTCGCGCAGCGCGTGATCGTTCTCCGCACCGCGCTCGCCGATGTCCACCATGGCCTCCGCAACCGATTCGCCGAAGCGGACGCGGACCGATGGCATATCTTTCGACGGTGTCATCGGGGTGAACAAATCGACCGATCCGGCGATTTCCACGCCGAAATCCAGCAGCACTCCCGCCCCCGGTTTGAGGACCAACGGCGGCATCGGCTCCTTGAGCACGGCTTGGCCGCTGTGAGGTTTGAGCAGATTTTCCGAGTGTGCGACGCCTTTGTCGGATTTCCAAACGACACGCGTCGGGGAAATATAAAACGACGAAAGCGGCGATTTCTCCGCGCGCCCCTCAAGCTGCGGCGGCAGGGCTTTGGCAACGACGGAGGATGCGCAAAGGGCGGTGGCGGCAAGAATCGGAAACTTCATGATAAGAACATTACTCGGATTTCATCCACAGGGATGCGGTTACGAACCAGATGATGGTTCCGGCCAGCATGAATTGGTTCATTACCGGCTGCGTCATCGAGCCGGTGAAAAACAGGATCGGCGGGATCACGATGAGCAGCAGGGACAGCCAGCTAACCGGTTTTGCGATGGAAATGAGGGTTTTCATGGAGAATCAGGCTTGGGATTTTTTAGCGAACATCATCTTTCCGAGGATGACATACAGAACGGCGGAGGCGATCCAGGCAGGAATGACCAGATAGGCCGCGAAGATCGGATCCTCCTTGAAGAATACCAAATACAGGCCGATCGCGGCCGGTATCAGCCATGCGAGCAGCACTGCCATGTTGAATCGCGAGCCGGTTGCATCCGCCGCGTCTTCCAAAAAGCCGAGCCGGCGGGCCAGGTAATGATTCACAAAGATGATTCCACCCATTGGGCCGAGGATCATGCCATAGGTGCCGACAAATCCCAGCAACTCGGCGGACAGTTTGGGAAACGCCCCTGCGATGGTGGCCACGAGGCCGGCCAGCAACACGCCCGTAGCGGCGCGGGCTTTCGGAAACAAGCTCTGGAACGCAAGGCCGGCGCGATAAATCGTGGGATTTGCGGTGGTCCAGCCGGCGATCACCACACAGATGATTCCCGTCCAGCCGAGCGCGTTCCAAGCGAGAAATCCGGGATCCGCCTGAACCTTGCCCTGGGCGTTCAGCGCCAGCGACGAATTCACCGCAATGAGCGCGGCGAGCAACAGCGCGGCGCAAATCCATGCCATGTAGTGGCCGAGGAACATCCCAACCGAGGGCGCCCATCCAGCCGATTTCGATCGTGCGAACCGAAAGATGGAAAGGTCCGCCATGCCCACATGCATCGCCGCATTGCACAACCAGGCGAAGATTACGATTTTCCAAAATCCGAACTGCTGCGGACCGTTGGTCACCTGCACGAAGCTAACACCCTTGTCCCAGACCTGATGGAGTTTCGCGTAGGAATGCGCGTCCATCTGGCCTAGAGAGACAATCCCGCAAGCGGCGAAAACCAAGATCATCCACGGCGCGGCGATGTTCGCGAAACGCGCCACCATGCTATATCCGGCGGCCGCGACTCCCGCGATGACGAGTCCCACAACTGCCACGATCATCGTGAATCCGAATCCGCTCAATCCGAACGTCGCTTCCGGCACTTGGAACCGCACGCCGAACGGCACGCCGATCGCGGAGGCGGAGACGGTGATCATGGCTCCGGCCAGGAAGCAGAAGAGGATGCCGTTGGTGACATTGTATATCTTCACCATGCTGCCGCCCGCGATCTTCTCGAGCTGATAGTAAAGTGTGAGCCGCCGCTTCATCGCGATCGGCAGCACCAGATAGCGCCATGTCAGCACCGCGAGAATGTTGCCCAGCAGCAGACCGAACATCAGGTCTTTCAGGCTCGCGCCGGCCGCCAGGAATAGCGGCCCGATCATGAATTCCGTGCCCGCGGCATGTTCGCCGGCATACATGCCCCAGAACGCGCCGGGACCTTTCAGCGCGCGCTGCGGCACCGGCTCGCGCTCGTATTCGCCGCCGGAGACTTCCTCTACGGCTTCCGGATCGATGTGGACGTTGGACATCTGGATTGTTTGTTTGTTCGGGTTTTTGTAAATCGTTTCAGCGCTTCGCCAGCACCTTGCTTTCGTAGGTGCGGACTTCATCGAGCCAAGCAGTGCCCGCGGGCACGTACTTCGCCTCGCAATAAGCATCCCAGACCGCCGCCCATGGCAAGGATTTCGTTTCCTCCATCAGCGCCAGGCGGGCCGTGTAATCGCCGGATTCCTCCGCCTCACGCAGCGCCGGCGGCTCCAGCAGCGCCATCAGCAGGGCCTTCAGCGTGTTGCGAGTGCCGATCGTCCAGGCGGCCAGCCGGTTGATGCTGGCGTCGAAGAAATCGAGGCCGATGTGGGTGCGCGATACGAGTTTGTTACGCACCAGCTCGGTAGCGATCGACTGCAGCGCATCGTCCAGCGTGACGACGTGGTCGCTGTCCCAACGGACGCCGCGGCTGACGTGCAGCAGGATTTCCGGCACATACATCAGCACGGAAGTGAGTTTGTCGGCGATGCCTTCGGTGGGGTGGAAATGGCCGGCGTCGAGGCATAGCAGGATTTGGTTCTTCATGGCATATCCCATGTAAAACTCGTGCGAACCCACCACATAACTCTCGCTGCCGATTCCGAACAATTTGCATTCCACCGCGTCCAGGTGATGCGCCTTGTCGAGCTTCTTCGCAAACACCTTGTCGAGGGAATCGCTCAACCTTTGGCGGGGCGCGAGCCGGTCCACCGGCGAGTCTTTCATGCCATCGGGCACCCATACATTCGTGACGGTTGGCGAGCCGAGCGCCTTGCCCATTTCCGCGCCGATTTCCCGGCTGGCGATGCAGTGCTCGATCCAGAAATCGCGGATCGCCTGGTCCGGATGGGAAAGTGTGAATCCGTCCACCGCCTTCGGGTGCGAGAAGCAAGTTGGATTGAAATCGAGGCCCATCCCATGGGATTTCGCCCAATCGATCCAGTTCGCGAAATGCTCCGGGCGACTCT
>JBBSUD010000050.1:0-35800 GCA_038235225.1 Verrucomicrobiales bacterium | reverse complement strand
TCATGCTCAGCCATCCATGCCAGCGCCGCCTGCGGATCCTTCGATCCCCAACCACGCGCGATCGCGACCAAATCGCGGTCCGGCATCCGCAGCGGCACCTCGTTCATCAGGCAATCGTAGGCACCCTTGCCATCCAGCTCGCCCCAGCGCGTCGCGAAACTCCCATATTCAAAGAAAGGCTTCCCCTGCGCGTGCAGTTCGAGAAACAACTTGTGCAATCCCGGGCCATCCTCCGGGCGCATTTGCGTGAGCAGCAGCGCGAAATCCCGTCCGCGGCTCTGCGGATCCGGGTCCAGCAGGGCGGCGCGGCACGCTGCCATCAGCTTCGGGTTCGGCTGTCCGGGCGTCGCTGAGCTGGCGATTTCCGACATTTCGGAAATCAGCCGGGCACTACGCGGATTCTCCATCAGGGAAGCCAGCGAGCGCTTCGATTCGCCCCGCGCGGCCCGCTGCGACTGCGTCCGCTCCGCCGATTTTCGGGAAATTTCCCCGTCATCCGCCGCCCGCCAATTCTTCCAAGCCATCCCCCAACCGGCCACGGATGTGAGAAAAAGCCCCCCTATCAAATATCCGGCGGCGCGGCTGCTGATCATGCTAACAGACTCTCCGAGAGCGGGAAGGCCGGTCAAGCCGCAAGTCCGGATGCGAACCCGTGGCGGCGGATTGCATCCGCCAAGCCCCTGCGATTTCCAAGCAAACACCCCGGAATTCCCGCTTCCCACCTTTCCTGCCCAAGCGGTAGCCTCCTCGCAAATTCATCCCCATGACCAAGATCACCACCTGCCTGTCGTTCGACGGAGATGCCGAAGCCGCCGCCGCCTTCTACGTCTCCCTGCTTCCAGATTCAAAAATCGACCGGGTCTTTCGCTCGCCCGCGGACACTCCGAGCGGTCCGGCGGGCAGCGTGCTGACCGTGGAATTCACGCTGGCCCGTGTCTCCTACGTGGGCCTGAACGGCGGGCCGGATTGCGGATTCAACGAAGCGGTTTCCTTTCAAATCCATTGCGAAGACCAGGCGGAAGTGGATCGGCTCTGGAGCGCGATCGGTGAAGGCGGGAAGGAAATCGCCTGCGGTTGGATTAAGGATCGCTGGGGCCTGGCGTGGCAAATCGTGCCGATGCGCTTGATGGAACTGATCCAGGATTCCAACCCGGAACGGGCCAGAAAAGCCATGGAATCCATGATGACCATGATCAAGATCGACATTGCAGAGCTGGAGCGGGCCGTCGGCGACTCACGCTAGCTGGAGCGCCGGGACGACGCGCGCGGGCGGCAGCGGCTGGCCATCGGATTTCAAATCCGCGATGACCTCGTCCACGATTTCGCAAAGCTCGCCGTAAAGCACCACGGGGTCTTCACCGTGAATTCCCGTGATCAAATCAGGACATTTCCCTAGATAGATTTGGTCCCCGTCACTCCATTCCACCCATTTGTGATATTGATCAGATGGTTTCATTTTCGGACTTCTTGTATGGCAATCCAGCGGATTCACCCGTCCTCCGCCGCTTTCGCGATCCTCAGCATGCGGGCTTCTTGGAGGTGGGGGGCGAGGATTTGGAGGCCGGCGGGGAGATTCTGGCCGTCGGTGGCGACGGTGCCGCAGGGGACGGAAATGCCGGGAATGCCGGCCAAGTTGGCGGCGACAGTGAAAATGTCTGCGAGGTAGTCTTGGAGCGGGTCGGCGCCGGGGGTGCCGAGCTTGCGCGCCGGGGCGGGGGCGACGGGCGAGAGGATGGCGTCCACGGATTGGAAGGCATGTTCGAAATCGCGCCGGATGAGCGCGCGGACCTTCTGGGCGCGGGCATAGTAGGCATCGTAATAGCCGGAGGAGAGGACGTAGGTGCCGAGAATGATGCGGCGCTTGACCTCGGGGCCGAAGCCCTGCTCGCGGGATTTCTTGTATAAATCCAGAATATCGGAGGGGTCGGCGGCGCGGCGGCCGTAGCGGATTCCATCGAAGCGGGAAAGGTTCGACGATGCCTCGGCGGGGGCGATCACGTAGTAGGTGGCGACGGCGTATTCGGTATGGGGCAGGGAAATATCGATGATTTCCGCGCCGCGGGCGGCCAGCTTTTGGATGGCGGTTTCCACGGCGGAGCGGACGCCGGGGTCGATGCCATCGCCGAAGTATTCGCGCGGAATGCCGAGCTTCATGCCTTTCACACCGTCGCCGAGGCCGGCGAGGTAGTCGGGCACGGGTTCGTCGAGGCTGGTGGAATCGGCGGGGTCGAAGCCGGCGATCGCTTGGAGGATAAGCGCGGCGTCCTCGACGGTTTGCGCGAGCGGGCCGATTTGATCGAGCGAGGAGGCAAATGCAACCAGCCCGTAGCGCGAGACGCGCCCGTACGTCGGCTTCAGCCCGACCACTCCGCAATGCGAGGCCGGCTGGCGGATCGAGCCGCCCGTGTCCGACCCAAGCGCGGCGATGGCGGTGCGGTCGGCGACGGCGGCGGCGGATCCGCCGGACGATCCGCCGGCGATGCGGGTGGGATCGTGCGGATTGACGGTTTTCCCAAGCGCGGAGTTCTCGGTGGAGGATCCCATCGCGAATTCGTCCTGATTCGTCCGGCCGAAGGGGATGGCACCGGCGGCGCGAAGCTTGCGGATCACGGTGGCGTCGTAGGGCGCGACGTAGTTTTCGAGGAATTTCGACCCGCAGGCGCAGGTCTGGCCGAGGACGTTCAGGTTGTCCTTGATGGCGATGGGAATCCCGCCGAGCGGCAGCGAAATGTCGGCCGTGGCGGCCTCGGCCAAGGCGAGTTCCAGATTGTGGGAGAGATAGGCGCCGGTCCGGCCGTCGCGGGCGGAGATTTCCCC
Organism: Verrucomicrobiales bacterium; assembly: GCA_038235225.1. Lineage (GTDB taxonomy): Bacteria > Verrucomicrobiota > Verrucomicrobiia > Verrucomicrobiales > Akkermansiaceae > Luteolibacter. Next base: position 32,983 of record JBBSUD010000050.1, on the reverse strand, counting down.
GGCAAGGTTTTCGAGGATGGCGGCGGGCGTGGTTTCGCCGGCGAGAAGCTGGCGGCGGAGCGTGGCAATAGTCATGGCGGCGTGAAATTCGGGATGGTCAGGCATCAGCGACGACTTTCGGGACGCGGAACTGTCCCTGTGCCTGATCCGGCGCGTTCCGCAGCACCGCCTCGGTGGGCAGGCTGGCGTGCGGTTCGTCATCCCGCATCCGGCCGAGCCGGATTTCAGCCGCGTCATCAATGCCGGAAACGTCTGGTTTTGAGAGAGTTTCGACAAATCCGAGAATCGCTTCGAGCTGCGGCTGGAATTGGTCCACCTCCTCGTCACTCAGCTCCAGGCGGGCGAGATTGGCGACGTAGCGGACATCGATATGGCTGTGCGGCATGGGCCGGAGGGTCGGAAAACCGGGGCGGATTTCCAAGTGCCAAGTGCGCGCGGGAAATCGCCCGCAGAATTTTTCAAAGAACTTTGAACGGAAGGTCGGCTCGCATGTCTCATAACCCTGAATGCGCGAGTCATCGCGCTTTCGTGTAAGGGTGTAACAGCACAGAAGTCAGCCAACCTACGGGTGTGGGTTAGGATGACAATCTCGGCCGCCGGGGAAGGGACTCCTCGGCGGCCCCTTTGTGTACGCGTGCCAGTTCGCGGGAAATCTGGGGGATATCCGCAGCGTATGGGCAGGCGATGCGCCCGCTTTTCGTTGTCCCGTTCGCCCTCGCCAGCTCCAGTGCCTTTGCCGCCAATCCGTTGGCAGTCCAACTCGTTGCGGATACGACCGCGGTGGTTCCCGGAGAGCCGTTTACGCTCGGCCTGCGCCTGCAACACCCGGCGGGATGGCACACTTACTGGAAACACCCGGGAGCCGTGGGCTTGGCGACGACGGTGAAATGGGAGCTGCCGCCGAATTTCCGAGCTGGCGAAATCCAGTGGCCGGCGCCGCGAGTCGTGACGATGGCCGGTCATCAAGCCCAAGGCTACGAGGGCGAGGTCCTGCTTATGATTCCGATGACCACCGTCCCGGCCACCATTTCCGCCAAGGAGGCAACCTTCACGGCGCGCGTTTCGTGGATGTGCTGCGGGACGACCTGCGAACCGGCGGCGGATGTGCCAGTTTCCCTAACACTTCCGGTCGCGGACGCCGCAGCACCGGCCAATGCGGAACTTTTCGCGAAATTCCGCGCGCTCGTCCCGCAGACTGATTCCGCTTGGAAAACCAGCGTCCGCCGCGACGGCGACATCGTTCTTCTTACCGTGAAGCCGCCATCACCGTCCGGCGCCGCGCCGGAAATCCGCTTTTTCACTGGCGACGGCCAGATCGACTCGGATTCTCCCCAGAAATTCGAGACCTCCAAGACCGGTGATTTCCGGCTTTCACTGGTGAAATCCGAATTCGGTCCCGCCGCCGCACCCTCGCTGCCGGGGGTGTTTGCCATTTCGGCTGGCGGCGAAACCCATTGGATTGCAATCGATCCGCGTTATTCGGGATGCGCGGCCAGATAGGCTTTCACGTCCTTCGTCACGATCATTTTCCCGTTCATCAGCGTCCAGTGGCCGGGGAAGGTGCAGACGAATTCGTATTCGCCCTCTTCCTTTGGCGCGGTGAAATCGAGGATTCCGGTTTGGCCCGCTTCGATGAGTTTGGTCGCGTCGATGACCCGCTTGTCGTCCTCCCTGACGTAGGCGCGGCCTTTGCTGTCGAGCTGGGTCGGCGGCATCGTTTGTACGTCGGTGGCCACGGCCTGCATGGTGCCGGGCATGACGACGACGAGGTTGTGCGGCATAAGATCCGCGTTCTCCAAGACGATTTCCACCGGCTTGCCTGCTTCAACGACAAGCCGCTTGGTGTCGTAGCGCAACTGCTCGCGGACGGTTTTGACGATGAATGATTCCACCTGAAGTGAGGCCAGCGCCTTTTCCGCGGCTGCGGCCCGCTCGGCGGGGAGCTGTGGGATCAGCTTTCGCGCGACTCCGACCGTTGCCGCGTATTGTGGCGAGGTGCGGTCGGCGGCGGGCATCTTGCTCGCCCAGCGGACGATGCCTTGGGCGGCAGCGTCCGTTTCCGGTCCTGTGCGAGCGGATTCCGGCAGCTTCGAAATCGCGGCGGCGGCCGCAGGAACCTCAAGGTCTTTTGCGATGAGTGCGGCAAGGCTTTTGAAAACGTCCGGCGCACGGCTTTTCATGGTAGCGAGCGTGGAAATCGCGGCCTTGCGGATGAGGACGGCCATGTCGCGATGCATTTCAAATGTCGCCGACTCCTTTGGCTCCGGATTCCCGGCTTTTCGGTAAATCTCCCGGCGCAGGCCATCGTAAACGATCAGATCGTAGCCCTCGAGCCGCTCGCCAAGTTTGCCGTCGGTGCGGTTCCAGATCGCGATGGAATCCACCGGCATTTCCGCCCCCAGATCCAGTTCCCACCAGGGGCGGTCGATGTTTTCCTCGGTGTGCGTGACGGATTTCTTCTCGTAAACCCCGCCGGTATTCCCGTCGATGGCGCGCTGCGGCCCGCCCGCGGCGGCGACGTTGATCTGGGTGGCCTTGCCGTCCGGAGCGACGTTTTTATCACCGCTCATCACCTGCACTTCCGCCAGCGACAGGGTCCCCTTGCGCGGCAGCTCGATCCTGACAAAGCGCGCCGATGTCGCCATCTGGCTGTTCGCGGCATCACCCATTTGCCCTGGCAATTTCACCAGCAGCTTGGAAACCGGCTCGAAAGCAGCGGCCCGGATGCTCTCGTCCGGCACCATCGCGAGCGATTTCAAATACTCCAGCAGTGCCACCGGGGATTTCACCGCGGCGGCCATCGCAGGGCCGGCCGAACCCTCGGCAACCATCAGCGCGGCGGCGGCGGCGCGGGCTGCCGGGCCGTGGGTGGCGGCGAGACTTTCGAGCGCGGCGCGATTGGCGGCCAAATCGGCGGCGGGCTGACCCAGCAAAATCCGGCTGAGCTCGCGTGTGCCGGAATTGTCCTTGGCGGCGGACTCTTTGAGGATTTCCAGCAGCATGGCGCAGGGTTTCGCGTGGTTCATTTCCGACAGTTCGGCGAGCGCCTTCGCGCGCTGGTCCGGCTTCGCATCCGGCCGGGTGAGCTGCGCCGTGAGCGTGGTCGCGGATTTCGGCAGCTTGGGTAAATCCGCTGTGGCCACGGAGGCGAGCAGGAAATCGATGCCCGCGGGATTGTCCCTGGCGATCGGCTTGCTCTCGGCGACGGCGTCCTTCCACCACGGCTCGAGCTGCCTCATCGTCTCGCCGAAGCAGTAGGTGAGGTAGTAATCCATTGGCTTCTTGAGCACTTCCAAAGCGGCGTCCGCCGCCGCCGTTTCGCGGAAGAAGCTGGCCACGCGGACGGCCTCGAGCCGCACCCGCGGCGCGTCGTCGCCAGCGGCTGCTTTCACCATGGCGATCGCGCCGGGCACGCGGTCCCGCCAATAGCCGAGGACGCGCACCGCCTGGGTGCGGGCGCGCGGGTCGGTCGATTTCATCACGCGCTTCAGCAGCGGAAGATTCACCACGTCATGCCATTGGTGGACCCACAACGCCTCCAGAAGATTGTGCTCATACTTCGAATCTTCCGAATCGAGCGTTTTCACCCAATCCATAACTCCGTCGGTGACCTCTTTGGCATCATGTTTGCCAAGCTCGATCTTGGCGCGCAGGCGAATATCGTTTTCCGGCTCTTTCAATAGCTGAAGCAGCGCGGCGACGGGCTGGCCGTCGATTTTCACCGGCTCCATCAACGGGCGCGAGGGATACGTGATCCGATAAAGCCGGCCGTGCTGGTGGTCGCGGTTCGGATCGCGCAAATGGTGCTGCAAATGTCCGATGAGCATTTGCGACCAGTCCATGAAATACAGCGAGCCGTCCGGTGCCACCGTAATTCCAGACGGGCGGAAATTCGGGTTCTTGGCGATGTCGGTTTCGATGAGATTGGAAATCGTGTCACCCTTCATTCCCGAGCCGTCCTCACTGAGTTTTGCACGGAAAATCCCCTGCATGCTGATGACGTTGGTATTGAGGAAAAGTCCCTGCCAATCGTCGGGGAAATGACGGCTGGTAAGGATCGCCGTGCCCGGGCAGGGCCGCGACGGACGGTCCCAGAACTGCTTCATCTGCTTATGCGGGCCGGTGTCCAGATGGCCGCTGAACGCGGGGCCGAAGTAGTTGGCGTTTCCGGTGGCGTCGGTGATGTAATCATTGCCCCAGTAATCGAAAACCCGGCCGTGCGGATTCGCGAAGTTGTAGGGCGCGTGGCGCATGAATTTCTTGGTAAGCGGCTCGTAGCGATAGATGCCGCCGTCGCGGTTGCGCACCGGGCCGTTGGTGGTTTCCACATTGCTGCGCAGGAAGACGCCATCGCTCAGATAGACCGCGCCGCCGGGTTCGTAGCACATGGAATTCGTCTCGTGGTGCGAATCCGCCGCGTCCATGCCGCTCAGGACGCGCTCGACGGTGTCCGCCTTGTCGTCGCCATTCGTATCACGCGCCCACAGCAGGTCGGGAGATTGCATGAGCAGGATTCCATCTTTGTAAAATTGGAATCCTGTCGGGCAATTCAGCCCGTCCATGAAAGTTGTCACCTTGGTTGCTTTTCCCGTCTTCGGGTCGAGATCCACAATCAGGATTTTGTCGAAGTCTTTGGTGGTCGGAGTTGTCTCGGGATAATTCGGCCAAGCGGCAATCCATAGCCGGCCCTTGGTATCGAAATTCATCTGCACCGGGTTGATCAAATCCGGGAATTGCTTCTCGGATGCCACCAGCTCGACCTTGCAACCTTCGGCAAGTTTCAGATATTTAATCGCTTCCTCGGGATCGTCATAAGGATCTTCCTGCGGGACGTTGGATGGCGTCAGTTCGACCGCGGGAAGGTTGTCGTCCTTCACCTGCAAATCGCCGCCTTTGGCCACCGCCCAGATGCGCTTGTCGCGGTTGGCGGTTTTCACATCCCGCTGTGCCATTTCCTGCCCGAGGATTTTCGCATTGGTCACGCCTTCGTAGGCAATCCGCGAGCGTCCGCCGTAGATATTGAATTGATCGACAGTGCGATAGCGGTGGGACCATTCGTAATTCTTATCCAGCACCGCATCGCGGAGTTTCACCACGGTGGCATCTTGGAGCGACGCCGGTTTCTTGCCGAAAACCGCCTCGAACTGGATCGGCGCGAGCTGCCTGTCCCCACTGTCATTGAGGTGAATTCCATTGATGGTCAGCGCCTTTTCGTTTTGCTGATAGAGTTCCTGCGATGGCTTGAACAAATCCACGAAAGGCACGTCATTTTCCTTCGCCACCTCCGCCATGGCATGCGTGTAGAGGCCGATGTTGCGGTTGTTTTCCTCGCTATTCGATGGCTCCGCGCCGGGCAGTTCCTCTTGGGCGATCGGCGAGAAAAGCACGATCCGCGGCGCGCTTTCGCCATTGTATTTCGCGGATTTCAGCTTCTGCAGATAGTTCCGCAGCTTGCCCTTGAAATCCTCGATTCCCTGCGGCCCTTGGAATGATTCATTGAATCCCCAATAGGCGAAAATGACATCGGCGCCGAAATCCGTGCCCGCTTTGTAAATGATTTCCGGCTGGCCGGGTGGCGTTGTGTCGCCCTTTTTCATGCCGAGGAACCAGTCGGTCGGCGGGACGTCGGCGGAGCGCGGATGCACATCGATTTCATCAGCCGAGAAGCCGAGATTGCGGATCGTGAGGTGCTCGTCCGCGAAAGCTTGCTGGATCAGGGTTTCGAACCACGCCTGGTGCTGCTGCCGGTCCGCCAGGCCGCTGCCGACGATGGCGATGTGATCGCCTTGTTTCAAATTGATGAGGGCGTCCGCGCCGGCTGGCAGCGCTCCTGCCAGCAGGGCGGCGGAAAGCCGGATGCATGATGCGATATTCGGGTTCATGAGTCGGCGCGTTACGCCCCGCCCGCCCGCCATCGTTCATGCAATCCCGGCGGGCTCTTCACTCCGCGGAGAATTTCCTGCCACGGCCGGATTCCCACGCGGAGTTCACGCTGGAATAGAGGGACGACAGTTGCGCCAATGTGAGAACGCGATACTCCAGCTCCTTGGCGTGGGTCGTTTCGGGGTATTTTTTCACGACCATGTTCTGGATGTTCGCGCCGGCGCGCTGGCCTGCTTTCTCGACCAGTTCCTTACCGCGATTGGCGATGCCGGAGACCGTATTTCCTGGCGCTTCATCCGTCACCGGGGAAAGGAAATAGAAGCGCGCCAGCGCCTGCCCGACCGTGTCCACCGTGACCTCGTCCACCACCACCGCGCCATCCAGCAGGTATTTCTGGCGGCTCACGGAGACGATCCGGTCAAGCGCTACCATATAATTACCGCCATTCACGCTCGCCTGCCAGAAGCGGTTCGGTCCCGGAGATTCGCCGGATTTCTTGCCATCCTCCTCCTTCGTGTCGGTCGCCTTCGGGTCGGGTTGCGGCTGGTTCTGGGCCGGGAGCGTGGCGGAAAGTCCGAGGAAGGCCGTGAACGTGAGCAGGAGGATTTTTTTCATGAGGCCGGGAACTTGGCAGCGGTTAGGCGCTTTGGCCAGCGCGGGAAATCACGGGATGATCACCGTCTCCGCGCGCCATGGACCGTTCAGCGGATGCCGCAGCGCGGACCAATACCAGGCCGACACATCCGTCCACGCCGAGTCGTCCGTCCCGCTGGAAATCCGCTCGAAAACCGTCCGCCGCATCCCGTCCCGCGTGGCGTGGAATTTCGCCCATCGGGTGCCGTCGGCGAAGCGCGCCGTGACCGCGTCCGTTGTCGTGAATCCCGCCGCGCGCAGGCAATCCCGCGACGCGTGCAGCCGCCGCGTCGCCTCCGTCACCGACCGCAGCACCACTTGGGATTTCCCCCAGCGGAAGCTCGCGAGAGTGCCCGGGAAGCTCAGTGAAAACGCGGATTCCTCCGGCGTCTGTGGCAGCTTTTCCAACGGCAGCGTGAGCCCGTCGAAGGTGAATTCCGCCGGCATTTCCATCGCCACCGGCTGCTGCGGCGTCCGCGGTGTGGCGAACATGAGCACCGGCGCGAGCAACGCTGCGGCAGCGAGCATCGGGACCGGATTTCCCCGCGGCTTGGCCAGGATTTCGGGAAATCCCGGCCGCGCCCGACGGGCGATTGCGACCCACAGCGGCACAAGCACGACCGCGAACGCCAGCACGCCGGTCCCCGCGTGGCCCAACAAATTCGCAGGAAAATACCCCGCTTCCGTCACCGCCAGCAGCGCCGCGCGGCAGATATTCGCCGGCACGATCAGCGCGATTGCCAGCAATCCCGCCAACATCGTCGCCCGCCATGTGAGCCGGTGAATCGCCGCCAGCGCCATCGCCGCGGCCAGCGCGTGCCACAACATCCGCACCCCGCCGCAGGCCGGATCCACGCCAATGACCCTGCCGCCCAGCTCGATTTGCGCCCCGGCGCGCACCGCCGATACGCTCGCCAATTCCAGCAATCGCACCGTCCCCTCCGCCGCGGCCACACGCAGCGGGTAGCCCAGGAAAAACTGCATTGAGGCCGCGACCGGCAGCGAAAGCGCCAGCAGCCCGACCACTCCGGCGCGCCGCTGCAAGCCGTGGTAAATCGCCAGTCCGCCAAGCCCCAGCGCCGCCCGCACCATCGGCGGCAGCCAGTGAATCCCGAGCGCGGAAATCAGGATGAGCGCCGCGCCGGGGAACGGATTTCCCACCGCCGTCGCCCGATCCCGCCAACTCAGGACGAGCGCCAGAGCGAGCGTCAGCAGCCCGAGCGGCTCGTCATTGCCATCGTCCAGGCGGTTCGCGAACCACCAGATCACCGGCGAGAGCGCGACCGCCTGAAGGATGGCGGGGGGAAATTTCCAACGCACCTCCGCGAGTCCGGGCGCGGCTGTTTCGGCGGCGGTCATGCGCGGCTGCGTTGCAGGGCCAGCAGGACGACGAGCAGGGAAATCAGGCCGATCGCGCCCGGTTCCGGCACCGACGCGTTCGAGACCGGCGCCGCGCCGATCGCCGACGGACTCACGCCCTGCGGCAGCGGCAGCGGCTGCTCCACCGTCTGCGCGAGTTCGGTCATTTCCCGCGGCTGCTCGTCGATCGCGAGGAACGACGTGTAGGGCGTTAGAAGCGAATAACCCAGGCCGAGTGCCGTGATTTCCCGGATTGATTCCGCATCGCGCGGACCGTCGCCAAGCTGCCGGACCCGCTCGCGCGCCCACAGCACCGGCAGCGCCGGGTGGTCGGTGCCGGTCGCCGCCGCGGCTTCCGACAAATCCAGGGATTTCTCAAATGGCGCGCCATTCCCGCCGATTCCGCGCACCGTGATTTTCCCCTCCGTCCCGCCGGTCCAAGTGCCCGTCACGACGAGCGGCCGCGCCGCGAAAACGTCTGGATACGGGTCCGGCGACATCGCGCCCAGCTCGACGCCCTCAGCGGAAATCCGGATCTTCGCCAATACCGGGCTGGCCACCGCCTCGCGGAATTTCGCCGCCGCATCCGCCGCCTCGCGGCCGCTTGTCACCACCACCGGCTCGCCGCCGCCCGCCCGCGCCACCCGTTCCAGCAGCTCGCGGTTCACCGACGAGCCGATGCCGAAGGCGAACAAATTCGCATTGCCGATGTTGTTGCGGATCAGCTCCGCCGTTTCCATTTCCACACTAACAAATCCGTCGGTAATCAGCAGGATCGAGCGCGAGCGGTCCGCGCCGCCCGGCAGCGCCAGCGCCCGAAGAAGCGCCTGACGCAGTTCGGTGCCGCCGCCGGATTGCCGGGTGCCGATGTATTGCATGGCGAGGGAAATGTTATCTTCATTCGCAGCCAGTGGAGTTTCCGAAAGCACGCCGCTGCCACCCGCGAAGCTTACCACATTGAAGGTATCGTCCGGGCGCAGTCCTTTCACCAAATCCGCCAGCAGCTTCTTCGCCGTGTTGAGCGGAAATCCATTCATCGAGCCGGAAATATCGATGACCATGATGTAGTCCCGCGGCGGGATCTGGCTGAGTTCAACCCGCGGCGGCGGCGCGATTTGCAGCAGGAAATGATTGCCATGTTCGCCACGGTTCAGCAGCAGGCCGGCGTCCACCTGTCGGTTCGTCAGCTTCCAGCGCAGGATGAAATCGCGGTTTGCGCAATCGTTGCCGGCCAAGGCGATTTCCGCCCGATCCTTCGCTTGGAAGTCCACTTTTGCCTTGTGGCTCGGGCACGTCACCTCCGCCAGCGGCAGCGTTGTTGCAAGTTTCACATTCAGGGTAAATTCCGTTCCAATGGCATCTCCCGGCCGCAAATGCGGGTTCGCCGCCCAAGCAGCTTCACCACCCGAACCGCCGGTGTAGCGCGGACCCACCACGGTTGGAAATACAAACTCATACGTGGCATCTTTGGCGGGTATGGGTTCCGTCCATTCGATTTCCACATCGATGTCATCTCCCGGCAGCAGGTTCGCCACCGACATCTGGAAAACGTTCGGGCGATGCTCCTCCAGCATCGCCGCTGTTTTTTTCTCCGTCTTCGCCATTTCATAATCCTGCCGCGCCTTCGCCGATTCGCCGATCTTCGCCACAATTTTCCGCCCGCCGCTTGTCAAAGTCATCCCATGCACCGCCGCCCGCGTCGATGCCGGGAAGATATAGATCGCCTCGATGGGAACGGAGCCGGCATTGGCATATCTCTGCGTCAGCCGCACCCGCGCGATCGTCCCGTCAAACTCCACCCGCGCCGCTGACGATTTCAACGGCAGCCGCTCCGGAGAGACCGCATCCCGGTCCCCCGCAACTTGGAAATAAGGTGCCGACGATGCCGCGTCCCCCGCATGGGAACCGGCCGATAGAAACCCGAAGACAATGGCAAGCCAGGCGATTCGAAATAGTGCGTTCATGATGGTTGGAGCGGTTGGATCGCCCCGATAGAAAACCGCCCGGATGAACCCACGATGCGAGTTTCGTGAAAATTCGGAGAACAAGGAGCGGTGGCGTCTCGCCACCACCGCGCATGAAAAGCCAATTCCCATCGCCCCGCTCACTTCATTGCCTCCACATGCGCCGTCGGCGAGACGCCTACGCTCCTTGCCTTGCCGCCCCCGATCCCCCCCGCTACAAATCCGCCGCGATGAACCACCGATTCTACCCCCTAGCCGGAATCCCCAAACAGCGGCAGATCTGGTCCTGGATTTCCTTCGATGTTGCCAACCAATCGTTCACGCTAATCGTCAACACCCTCCTGTTCTCGATTTTCTTCTCCGAAGTCGTCGTCCGGAACCCCGCCATCGACGACCGCGTGTGGGCGCTCACCTATGGCGGAAGCATGCTCCTCACCGCCTTGCTTTCGCCGCTGGCTGGCGCGATTGCGGACGACCGCGGCTGGCTCAAGCGCTTCCTCATCGGCTCCGGTCTTATGTGCGGTATCCTCACCTGCTGCCTTGGCTTCATCCAGCCCGGCCAGATCTGGCTGGCGGTGTTGTTATATGTTCCGGCGAATTTCGCCTTCTCCATCGGCGAGAATTTCCTCGCCAGTTTCCTGCCCGGCCTCGCCCGGCAGGACCAAGTCGGCAGGGTCAGCGGATTTTCCTGGGCCTGCGCCTACGGGGCCGCGCTGCTGCTGCTGATACTAACGGCCGCAGCCATGGCGCTCATGAAACTCGAATCCGCGGCAGCGTGGCGCCCGTTCTTCGTATTCGCCGGATTATGGTTTCTCGCATTTACCATCCCCACCATGCGCTGGCTCGAGGAACCCGGCGTGCCGCAGGTAACGAAATCCCGGGACGGACGGAACGCGATCACCGCCGGCTTCGTGCGCCTCGTGGAAACCATCCGGGAAACCTCGCGTTACAAAGATCTCGCGCTGCTGCTGGTGGCCTCGCTCTTCTATGGCACCGGCATGAGTGTCGTGGTGTTCTTCGCCAGCAAGCTCGCCGTCGAGTATGGATTCTCCCAAGTCAATCTGGTGGTATTCGTCGCCGTCATCACCGTTTCCGGAATCCTGGGTACCATCATTCCCACGCTCTATCAGGACAAGATCGGCCACCGCCGCTCGACCCTGATTTTCCTCACCATATGGCTAATCACCGCCCTGGGTTTCGCCTGGTACGCGCGGCTCAATCATCTTCATTCCCTCAGCGGCGCCCCCGGACTTTTCCCCACCTGGCCCATCTGGCTGGTGGGAAATCTGCTGGGCTTCGGCCTCGGTTCACTCGGCTCCGCGAACCGTGCTTTCGTCAGTTACCTCGCCCCGCCCAACCGCGAGGCCGAGACCTTCGGCATCTGGGGCCTCATGTGGAAATTGTCCGCCATCATGACCTTCCCCTTCGCTTGGGTAAAAGACACCGCCGGCACCCCGCAAGCCCTCCTAGTCCTCGCCGCCTTCATCCTCGCCGGCCTCATCCTCACCCTCTTCATCGACGAAAAACGCGGCCACCAAGCCGCCAACGCTGGGTAATCAACCTGTCAGAAGAAATGTCTGTGGTGATAAATCGCACCCCTCAGCCTTCTCCGAACTCCTTTCGCGGAATGTAGCGGATCTTCAGATGATGGGGACGGGACCTCAATTTCTCATCTTCACCAGCCAACAACCTTGGATTTGAAACCATCCAGGGGTTGGGGCTGCCCTTTCGAGACCGCTTCCTCAAGTCTGACCTAGTTAAATCTCTCCCTCTCGCACGAAGGCAGCTAAGACGTAATATTGGAGGTCCGACACGCTGGACGGCCCGTAAACTGGGCGATTCCACCTCATTCACCCTTCGCACAAATATCATCCTCAAGGGTGATGGCCAGTTCGGGACAGTGGCCGCAAGATCAACGTCGCTTCCAGTTCGATCAGAATTGTGAAAAACCCCGATTACAATCCGCAGTCACAATCCGCGCCCATGAAAATCCCGCACAAATTCCTCTTCTGGCTCGCCGGAACCACCCTTGCACCACTCCTCGCCGCATCCGCCGCGACCTTCACCTGGGACGGTGGTGGGGCAGATGCGACCGCTAGTACAAAGGAAAACTGGGCTGGCGATGTTGCCCCCTCCGGCAACGGCGACCTCATTTTTTCAGGAACCAGCGCCATTGGGAATTCCATCACATGGGCGGGGACAAACGTGCGGACGTTGACCTTTGACGCCACATCCCTGGCCTACACGTTTGGCGGTGCCATCGCTGCCAATGGCACGCAGTTCACGGTCGCAGGGGTGGATGCTATCGCCAATAACAGTATAATTACCCAAGTTTTCAATAATAACCTCAGAGTGTTCAACGATGGTACAAAGACGTTCAATGCGAATGCTGGCGATCTCGCTCTAACCACGGTCACGTTTCGAGGGGACGGAATGTTCGCTGGACAGACAAATACGTTGGCACTTTCGGGTTCCAAAAATGGGACGATCAGTGGCGCAATTAATGAGGTGGCGAATAACGGAGTATTGACCAGCGCATTGACAAAAGCAGGAACCGGGACGTGGACGCTATCCGGGGCCAGCACCTATCTGGGAATGACCACTGTTAGTAATGGTACACTTGCAGGAATCGGCGCGAGCGCATTCGGCAGCACGAGCGGAATCAGCATTGCCGCTTTGGGCACTCTCAGCCTGCGTGGCGACAGCAACACATCGTTCGTCAAAGCTGCGGGAGGGGCGGCCTACACGGTTTCTACCAGTGCTAGTGCCGCTACAATCAACGTAGATCAGGCAACCGTTGCTGGCACCAGCGCCAAAATAATGACCATTGGCACTCTGAACACATCCTCCACGGCGGCTGCCTATCAGATGAATTTCACAGGTGCAAACAACACCAGCCTGAACATTGGCACAATGACCGGACCGGCATCCACCGGGGCGACGCCCACCGTGACCATCAACAACACGATTGCAGGCGGTGGGTCATTGACATTGGCAGGTTACACAAGCGGCGCCACATCAAATCCCTCGACTTTAGTGCTTGGCGGAGCTGGCAGCACCAATATCACCGGTGCCATATCACCGAGTGCAACGTCGCTGGCTGTCACCAAATCGGGGTCCGGTGCGGTTACATACTCTGGGGCGAACACCTACACCGGACTGACCACTGTAAGCAATGGTACATTGACCTTGGCCAACGCCACGGGTGAGAGTATTCAAGGGGGTATAGCGATCTCCGGCAGTGGAAGAATTCTGCTCAGTGCTAACAACCAGATCAAGGATTCCGCTGTCATCACATGGACTGGGACGGGAGCGTCGAATACAGGCCGGTTCCAGCTTGGTGGGTTTAGCGAAACCGTGGGCGGTCTCGACGACAGCAGCGCCAATGGCGGGACACAGACCAAAATTGTCGAAGCGGCTCCGGACGGCGTGAGCAATGCGGCAGCGACTCTGACTCTGGATGTGGCCAACGCCGCGAGTTACACTTATTCCGGTTTTTTGCGTAACGCATCAGGGGGCGGAGTGGTGAACTCGGATCTTTCCATTACCAAGACTGGACTGGGCACACAGATTCTCACGGGGGCTGGAACAGTAAATTACTCAGGCGTAACGACTGTCAACGGTGGCATTCTTGAGCTGCTCCCAAGTGCCGTGAATAACAACTCGGCCATCTCGCTTGGCGTAAATGGGACGATCCGCTTCAATGCTTCCGCGGACATCACCCGTGCCGGGTCCATTGCCGGTTCGGGTGGCCTGGAGAAAACTGGAGGCGCCATTTTTACACTTACCGGAGCCAAAACCTACACGGGGAACACCACGATCTCGGATGGCATCCTCAGAGCCGGCGGCAAAGACATCCTTTCCGACTCCTCCGTGGTCGTATTCAGTGCGGGAGCCAGTGCTCGCTACCAGCTTCAGGGATTTAATGACACCATCGGCGGCCTTGCTTCGAATGGTGGTTCTGGGGCACGGATTGTGGAGGCAGCGGCCGACAACACCAACAATGCCGCCGCCACGCTAGGGCTCAATGTGGCGACAGCTAAAAGCTTTACCCATGACTCTTTTGTCCGGGACGCAGCCGGCACTGCGACCAACTCCGCTCTCTCCATCACCAAAAGCGGAAACGGGACGCAAGTGTTCAGTGGTGATGCAAATTTTGTATCCTACAGCGGCGCCACCGTCATCAATGGTGGAGTTCTGGAGTTTTCCGGCACCAATAGCGTTGCCGCCAACTCCGCGATCACAGTCAACACCGGCAGCACGGTGAAATTCAGCGGGGACGGCATCAACGGTGTTCGGAGCAAAGCCATCGATGGCTTGGGCTCGGTGACCAAGGCAGGAACCGGAACGGTGACCTTTTCCGGTGCGAACTCCTATACTGGGCCAACCTCCGTGGACGGAGGGAAACTCGTCATTGGCGTGGGAGGTATTGGGAGCATCATCTCCAACGTTAGTGTCGCCAGCGGGGCGATCCTTGGAGGCTCGGGAATGATCACTGGGAACGTAACTTTGGCGGCCGAAAGTTTGGCGGGTTCCAAGGATGGGGGAAACCTTGAAGCAGGAAATAGTCCGGGCGTTCTCACGGTTGTGGGAACTGCGACCCACAACACCGGTTCGATCTTTTCCTGGGAGCTGGCCGACAATGTCAACCATGATGGAATCGGCACGGATGGCACAAGGGGAACCGACTATGACGGTCTCACGACCACTAATTTAACAGTCGCGACGGGAGCGATTTTCCGAGTGATTCTCACCGGTGCCGCCGATTTGGGCGTCACATCATTTTGGGGCCAGGCGCAGGAATGGAACAACATATTCAGCGTCTCTGGGACGACTTCCAAAGCGGATATCAACGGCCTTTTCAACAGCTTCCAAGTTTTCAACGGCACCAGCGACATCACGATGTCATCTGCTTCTCAAGGGAGCTTCACTTTCAATGGCTCGTCCCTCACCTGGTCCGCGGTGCCCGAACCCACCACCGCTCTTGCCGGCGTCTTGCTTGTGGCCGGGCTGATGCGTCGCCGCCGTTCCTGATTCGCCGGGTAGGAAATTAAGAGGCAATCGGGTTCACTGACAAAGTTGGAATTCGACTATCAGGGCTCGTCTTTCACATCTGCCCCGCGAGTTTCCCTTGTTGTTGAAAGAAACCACCTTCATTTCATGAAATCGCAGCGTGGACGGCGAGCTGGGCCCGCAGATTTCCGTCCTGAGCATGCTTCGATTTCCATCCCCCACCTCCCTTCGGGCTTCTTCCCGCGACCTCCGCGCCTTCGCGTTTCGATTCATCCCCAACGGAATGTCATACCGTTCTAAACCCCAGCAACTGGTGCTTCAGGCTGGGGCTTGGTTTCAGCAAAATCACATCCACGGGGACGGGGATGCCGCGGCTGAGGATGAAGTTGTCAGAGGCGGCGTCGAACATAGCCCAGCCAAATTCGGGATGATAGAACGTCGAGTCGGTTTTGCAGACGATTGAGAAACCCGAGATGGGAATGAAACCTCTGGCGTGCAATTCCCGGGTGATTCGGAACTTTTCCGGATAAGGGCCTGCGATGAAGGGTTGGGGTATGACGACCTGCACACCCTGATCCGTCACCACGACGCCTCTCAAAATCACGCCATCTCCCAGCAGTTGGTTGGCGTGGAGCCAGCGTTCGAGATATTCCAGCGGGGTGGCTTCGGAAATCTCCGGCAGGCCGCCGAAGCCGGGAAGGACGGTCCAGCCGAAGTGGTCCGGGCGCGTCGCCTTGTGGATTTCCCCCGGCTCTTCCCAGATGTCGTGCTCGGATCCGCCGATGATCGCCCGGTCTTCCCAATTGGCGGGATTCAGGATCAGCCGGCGTTCCTCAGCCCATCGGACAAGGGCGCGGCGCTAGATGATTGCGATTTTTTTGCGTAATGGGAACGGTTCCTCTCCAGTTGATCGCGCATTTGCCCGCAGGCAAGCGATGGCTGATCCGAGCGGATCTTCCGATAGTTGGAATCCATCCCGCTCATGAGGTTGGTGTGGGTTTTTGCCGGTTTCCTGATCATGGGACAACGGCGCGAGCCTACCCAGCTGCTTTACGTTCTCAAGGGATTTCCTCCTTCCATTCCTTTCGATTCCCTCGCGCCATTTCGTCCCGCTTCGTCAGGCTCCCCGGTCCTCCACCCGCGAAACCGGAATTTTCTGGATTCCGTGGCCGGCGATTTCACCAACCTCGCCGGCTGGACGCGTGCGGCCGACACGTTGGAATCCACGCCCCTGCCCGCCACGCCGGAGCCGCGCCATTTCTACCGCGTGGCGGGGTCGTTCGATAGGCGGTAAGGGAAGCCGCCCCCCCATTCTGGAAATGTCGGTCGATTTATGTCTGGCCATAGGGAATCCGATCCCTACAAGACCCGGAGGATCACCGGTCGGGAACCCGCTGGAATCCGTCCCACCCCGAATCCACTATATCAGACCGATGAAATTGAAACCCATCCTGCTGGCCTCCGCAATTCTGGTTCCTCTTGTCAGTTCCGCCGCCTCCGGAGCGCTGGCAAACGTCATCTATCAGGAATCCTTCGGCGGCGCCGGCGGCCTGCTGGACACCACCACCACGGATGCCGTCGGCTTCGGCGCCTCCGCCACTTGGTCGGCCAACAGCTTTGCCCTCGATAACGGCACCATCGACGGCGCTGCCGAAGGTTCCGCGATCCTGCCCTTCAACTCGACCGGCACCTTCGGCTCCGGCTCGTTTCTTCAGGCGGGCGGACTCTACCATCTCGAAATGACCGTGAATATCGTCACCGGCGTTGCCCAGTGGGTAGGTCTCGGCCTCACGGACGCCGCCGGTCTTGGAACTCCCGGCGGCAGCTCCGCAATCGACCGCTTCTCGAACAGCGGCGGCCGTGGCTGGATGCTCATCCGTGACGATGCGACCGTGGCCAATAACGTCCAGTTCTTCAAAGGCGCGAACACCGCAGGCGGCGTGGATGAGGCGGCCGATGCCTTCGGCGCAGACTTCAACACCGTGGGCGGAAGCTACGGTCTGCGGCTCATTTACGACACTACCGCAGGTCTCGCCACCTCCACCGCGACTCTTCAGATCGACAGTGGACTTGGTTACGCCACCTTGATTTCCAATGCGGCGGTGAACCTGAGCAATGTGAAGCAGGTGGGTTACACCTACGACAATACGACAACGACTCCGCCGTCCGTGTCCAACTTCTCGCTGACCACCAACATCCCGGAACCCTCGGCGGTACTTCTCGGTGGAATGGGCCTGCTCGGCCTGCTGCGCCGCCGCCGCAACTGATCCGCGGCTTCGCTGCGAAACGGACTTCCAGGCGGCGCCCACACCGGGGCGCCGCCTTTTTCGCGTCTCCCGCGGCATCCGCTAGATTCACAGAATCCCCTCCAGAATGAGATCGATCTTGGCCCGGCCCGCGCCGCCGGGCACGATTTCCCGCAACGAACGCTGCGTCCTGATAGACCGCTCTTTGGAAATCGTCTTCGATCCGGGCTTCCGCACCGCCAACCCCACAAACTAGCCGACCCAAGCGTCCACCCCGTCGCTGCGTTAGGCGGCTTTCAGCGCGTCATAATCGCATCCCATGCTCTTCGTCCTTGGTGCATTTCAATGCGCGTGAAAAATCATCCTTCGAGGTGATGGAATCCACCGATTCCCCTCGTCATGATCTCGCGCTACCCGAGGTTATCACCAAGCCCGCGGCATTGGTCTCGGACGATTACGCGGTGCTTCGGGGTTCGATCGCTCCCAAGCTCTGGAACTACGATCCGGTGTTTGAATATGGAACCAGCCCCGCGCCTATCTCGACCCCCACGGATTCCCTGCCCGTTAATGTGGATGGATACGAACCTGCCCTGCCACCGGACGGGACGAAAAACATCTCCGCCAGCGCCTCCGGACTTGTTCCCAATACCACCTATTACTATCGCCTGACCGCACGCACATGTTTCGGGGAAGAGTCGCAGGATTATTATGGGCCCATGGAAACCTTCACTACTTCGGGAAGTGGCGCTCCGACTTTTGACCATGCGATCCAAGGACTGAAAAACAACCCTGTCGCAGTCACGGATGGCGGCGTGTTCGCCAGCATTCCGAATTCAGACGGGCTTACATTAAGCATTGCCGGAACCGACACCACCAGCGTCAGGGGCGGTATCATCACCAGGAATGGCAACAGTGTGACGTATATGCCTGCGGCGGATTACGTCGGCCTGGATACCTTCGGCATGCAGCACGGACCTGAAAACGTGGACCACCCGCCGAACCGGTAATTCCAACGACAACGGTTTGTTTCCCTTCACAGATACGGATCCCCCGTCGGGCTCCGTCTTTTATCGCTCGAAAGCCGAGTGAACGATATTGGACGAACCAATACGAAACATCGACAACGGAACCGGCCCAATTCTGCCATGGCTGAACGGTGGACATCCAGACGGCGGTGAGGTCGATCGATCTACTCGCAAGACGAATCCCGCGGTCCGTTAGGCGATGCGTCTCACCCGAGTTCCATCGCGCCGACCTCAAAGAATTTCCGCTGGCCGAAGGCGGGGATGTGGTGGCCGAAGGCGTGGGCGAGGGCGTGCCGGAGACGGTTGTGAGGGACGTGGTCGAATTGCAGGGCGCGGCCGGTTTTGGGGCCGATGCCGCCGCCGACGAGAACAAACGGGATGTTATCAAGTGTGGATGATGGTCGTGTGAACGGGCTTGCTGCCGGTGCCGCCGGGCTCGGGGATGGCGTCGAGTTTTCTTGGTAAGGACGGCAAGTTATCCGCAGAGCCAAGTGTTGATTTTCATAGCTTTTCCCGCGATCATTCCGCACCACGGATAGCATTTCAGCCCACTCCTGTTCTCCGCGATGAAATGGTGGATTGCCGCAGATGTGGAGAAAATCACATCGGCGGGATGCGGGCGAGCGTGGCTTCGAGACGAGGCCGGGTGCCGTGCGTGTCGCACCAGTCGTGAATGTAGGCCATGTCGAGGGAATCGGTGCCCTCGATCGCGAGGACGTCGCGCGCGTCATCGAGATCTTTTGGGCGGCCCCAGCGCAGTTTCTGCACGACGATGTCCTCCGGGCAGGGAATCCAAGTCGGGAGTTCGAGCTGGGGCAGGTCCAGCCGTTTTCGCCTGGAAAACTGGCTCAGGACAAATGGATCGTCGAAAAGTTCGAAAAGCTCGATCTGCATCGTGGTGTCCGCCGCCGGGCTGCCGATGTGCCGTCGTCCCCAAGTCAGCGTGTCAAACTGCACCTGCCCGCGGAATTCGATTTCCGGCTCCAGACGTTCGATCAGGCGGTTGAGTCTGCCGGCAACTGCCACATCCACCACGATATCGACATCCTTGGTGGCGCGGGGCACGCCGTAGAAATTGAATGCGAAAGCGCCGGTGAGCATATGATCCACTCCCTCCGCTTCGCAGGCGCGGATCACTGCCATGGCGAGTTGTTCGATGGTCATACGGACGGTTCTTCGGAAATATAGTAGCCGTGGTCGCTGACCGTTCGAAGTCGTGCCGAGCGGCGCTTGGCCTCGCTCCAGCCCTGACGGCGATCAGTGGTGTTCAGGCGTGCCATCGCACCTTGGAGCATCCGTTCGGTCACCTCATTGGCCAATTGGCAACCGCTCAAAAACCGCTCTTCCCTGGTCATGGCCCGGGCGCGGAGGATTTTCTCCCGATAGATGGAATCCTGCAGGTCTTTGAGGGCGGTGGGATGATCGTGGTGATTGCTCATGGCCAAGCGTGCCGTGACGTTACGGGGAAATGCCGCGGCTTCCAAGGGTGGAAAATCAGCCCGGGACAGCCGGCAGATGATTGCGGAAAACGCTGCCCTCGCGCGCCTCCGAGCGGACCGAGATTTTCCCGCCGTGTGCCTCGACGATGGGGAATGCCCGATTTGTGATCGCGCGATTCGGCGGCGCGGAAATCGCGCTCGCAGATCCGTCTTTGGATCGCGGCCGGGATGCCGATGCCGGAATCCTCCACCTTGGCGAAGGCCGCGCCCGCCGCTTGATCTTCCCGGGCACCATCACGTCGAGCACGATGAGGTCCTATTTCCAAATCAGCGTCTTGTAGAGGTCCACGTCGCGCAGGGAATCCACCAGCGTCTTGCGCAGGCGGCGGTAGTCCTCAGTGACGAGCGGTCTCTTACAAACGGATTTTTCGCACCGCATACCCGCACGGGAGATGAATCGTGGTGGGAAATACGGTCCGGGTGACGCCGGATTCAGGGCGATATGCCGCCGGCCATGGCGGCGAGTTTGGCGGCGATGTTCGGGTTCCGCGCGGTGCCGGATTTCGCGGCGGGAAACAGGCAGCATGCGACCGCGAGCCATTTCATGAAATGAGTTTTCGCGACTGCTCCGCCTTCACCGTCGCGGCGACCGGCGATCGCCGCTCCGGCTTAAAAATGGATGGCGTGGCCTTCGGCGGCGAGGGTGGCTTCGTGGATGACCTCGCTCATCGTCGGGTGGGCGTGGATGGTGGAATGGATTTCCTCGGCGGTGAGTTCCTGATCGATGGCGAGGCCCATTTCCGCGATAAGTTCGGTGGCGTTCTCGCCGATGATGTGGGCGCCGAGCAGCTCGCCGTGTTGTTTCCCGTAAAGCAGCTTGGCGAAGCCTTCCGTTTCGCCGGAGGCAACGGCCTTGCCGATGGCGACAAACGGGATTGTCCCGACGTTGTATTCGATGCCCTCGGCCTTGAGCGCGCGCTCGGTTTTGCCGACGGAGGCAACTTGCGGATGGCAGTAGGTGCAGCCGGGGAAGACGGTGACTTTGCGCACCTTGTGGCCCTCGACATACAGACCTTCAATGCATTGCACGGCTTCGAAGGACGCGGTGTGGGCGAGCCATGGCGGGCCGGTGATATCCCCGGCGGCATAGACGTTGGGAATCGAGGTTTCGTAGCGATCGCCGACCTTGATGTAGCCGCGCTCGTCGAGTTCGGGCTGCTTTCCGGCGGGCAGGACCGGCTGAATGCCAATGGCGACGAGGCAGACCGGCGCGCTGAGGACGCCTTTTTCCTTCGGGCCGTCCACGGTGAGTTCCACGCGGTCGCCCTTGTCCGCCATGGCGGTGATCTTGGTGTTGGTGAGGCAGCGGATGCCTTGCTTGATCAGGGATTTCTCCAGGGCGTCGCCGATCTCGTCGTCCTCGACGGGGAGGATGCGCGGAGCCATTTCGAGCAGGGTGACCTTGGTGCCGAACGCGTTGTAAATGTAGGCGAACTCCACGCCGATCGCGCCGGCGCCGATGATCAGCATTTCCTTCGGCTGGGCCGGCAGGTTCATGGCCTCCTTGGAGCCGATGACGGATTTGCCGTTGAATGGGATCGGCGGCAGTCCGCGGGATTTGCAGCCGGTGGAGATGAGGATGTCCTTGGTTTCCAGCGTTTGCGTGGTGCCGTCGGCGGCTTTCACGCCGACCTTGCCGCTGCCTTCGATGGAGCCGAAGCCGCGGATGTAATCGACCTTGTTCTTCTTGAAAAGGTATTCGATGCCGCCGGCGAGGCGCTCGGAAACCTTGCGGGAGCGGCCGATGGTGGCGCCCCAGTCGAAGGTGAGATTGTCGAATTTCAGCCCGAACTCGGCGGCCTTGTGGGTGAGCGTTTGGTAAAGCTCGGCGTTTTTCAGGAGCGCCTTGGTGGGAATGCAGCCCCAGTTCAGGCAGGTGCCGCCGGCGCGGTCGGCCTCGACGCACGCGACGGATTTACCAAGTTGGGAGGCGCGGATGGCGGCGACGTAGCCGGCAGGGCCGCCACCGATGACAATGAGATCGTAGGCCATTTGTAGGAAGAATAACGGGGTTGCGGGTCGAAACTGCGGGGCGAGGGATGGATTGTCAAAGATGGAAAGGCCGCGCCGGCAGGAGTGGAGAAATCCGCGTGAATGCAGGCATGCGGCGTGCTTTGCGGGCCGCGGGAGCCAACACAACCCGCTGGAAACCATGACTGAAACCATTTTCACCGCCGAACTGCCGGATGGCAGCTTCCAGCCTTGCTACTCGCCCTCCGCAGTGGTGCGGAACTACTTCAGCGCGGGGCAGGAGCTGCCCGCGCGGGAATTCATCCGCGTGTCGCGGCTCGCGCTGGGCGAGGCGGCGGAGCTGATCCGCCAGCAGGTCGGCATTTCGCGGCCGGGCTATTCCTCGCTTGCGGAAATCGAGCGCTGGGCGGGCGCGCTGCCGCCGGAGACGCCGCTGGTCATCGCGCACGTCGGGTGAAATCAGGCGGGATTTCCCGGTTGCCAGTTCCGCACGAATTCCGCCTGGCCGGGCGTCTGCGGCGAGCGCGGGTGCCGCATCAGCTTGACCATGTGAGTGTCGTATAATTCCTGCACCCGCGCGAGGGCTTCGGTGCCATTGAGGCCGGATTCCCGCAGCCAGCAGCCGGTGGCGGTGCCGGTCCGGCCGACGCCGCCCCAGCAATGCACGTAAACCGCCGGCGGCGATTCGCGCAGGGCGCCGAGGATTTCCCGCATGATTTCCGGCGAATCCGGCACGCCCATGTCCGGCACGGGGATGGAGACGCGCCGCAGTGCCAGGCCGGTTTCCCGCCCGATATCCGCCAGGATCTCATCGTAGGGCGTAAGGCCGTCGGCAGGGTTCGTTAAATCGACGAAGGTGCGGACGCCGAGGTCCACGATGGTGCGGAGGCGTCGGCGGGCGAATTTCGGATCGAGATCGCCAGGGTATTCGCCGGCGTAGAGGACGCCGGGTTCGATGGGGTAATGTTCGGGAATCATGGGAGTTGTGGGATGCGTGATGGGATGTTCGGCGGCAGAGCGGTCTGCTCAAGCGCGCCGCGGGCCTGCTGGAGGAATGTTCACCCGCGGGTGGCGCGGGCTTTTGATTTTCGCATAAATTGCCGAGGCCTGCGCCCGCGAGTGGACATGCAGTTTCTCGTAAATCCGGCGGAGATAAGTGTCCACGGTATGGTCGCTTATGCCGAGTTCCTGAGAGATTTCCTTATAGAGATGGCCGCAGGAAAGCAGGTCCAGCACTTCGCGCTCGCGGCGGGATAGCTGCTTCAGCTCGTCAGGGGTTTCGGCGGCGGGCGCGATTTGGAAGCACTGCACCACCTTGCGCGCGATGCCGCTGCTCATCGGCGAGCCGCCCGCGAAGACCTCGCGCAGGGCGGTTAGCAATTCCTCGCGCGGCGTCTGCTTGAGCAAATAGCCGGTCGCCCCGGCGGCGAGCGCGTGGAAGATTCTATCCGGATCCTCGAAGACGGTGATCATCACGAACTGGATGTGGGGATGCATCGCCTTGAGGTGCCGGACGCATTCCACGCCATCGATTCCCGGCAGATTGATATCCATCAGAACGACGTCCGGCATTTCCGCGGGCACGCCTTCCAGCGCCGCGGGGCCGTCGGCGTGCTGGCCGATGAGCCGGAATCCCTCGGCATCCGTGAGCCAGTTGGCATAGATCGCCCGCAGTTCGCGATCGTCCTCGACGAGGGATACGGAAATCGGTTTGGCGGATGGTGTCATGGGTTTCGTTTCGAGCGCACTTCGAATTGCAGGCGGGAGCCGCCGGTGGCGGAGCTTTCCATGGTGCATGACCCGCCGATTTCCTCAAGCCGCTTGCTCATGTTCGCGAGACCGTTGCCCGCGGCGCTGGCGCTGTCGATCCCGCAGCCGTTATCCTCGATCCGCAGGATCAGATTGCGGTCGCCGGGGATGAGGGAAATGCGGGTTTCGGTGGCGCCGGAATGCTTCACGACGTTGTTGAGCGCCTCCTTGTAGGCCAGAAACAAGGTATGCCTGACTTGCGCGGAAAGGCTGCGCTCCGGCAGCTTCAGCGGCATGTCCAGCCGGCAGCGGATGCCCGCCAGCCCGAGGAAATCCTGCGCGTAATTGCTGAGATAGCCGGCGAGGCCGTCGAAGGTGTCCTGCTCCGGATTGATCGCCCACACCACCTCGCCCATCGAGCGGATGAGATTCCGCGACGTTTCGAAAATCTGCGGCATGGCTGCCGAGGCCGGCGTGCCAGGGCTTTGGGCGGCCGGCCGGCTCATGAGCATGATGCGGGTAAGGCTGGCCCCGAGGTCGTCATGAATGTCCCGGGCGATGCGAGCCCGCTCTTCCTCGACCGCCCGTTTCTCCTTGAAGCGGGCGAGCTGGGCTTTGTGCCGCCGCCGTTGGCCGAGAAATACCGCGCCGCCCGTCATCGTTACCATGGCCACCGCCGCACCGATCCGGAACCACCACGTTTCCCAGAAAAACGGCGCGACCACGAGCCGCAGGGACGCGCCCTGGTTATTCCATACCCCCGCGTTGTTCGAGGCGATGACGCGGAACTCGTAATCGCCGCCCGGCAGGCGTGGGTAGGTGGCGCTGTGCTGCGTGTCGCCCTCCACCCAGTCCCGGTCGAAGCCAGTGAGGCGGTAGCGGAAATGCACATTCTCCGGCGAGGCGAAACTAAGCGCTGCGAATTCGAACTTCAGTTTGTTATGCCCGGGCGGCACATGCAGGACCGCACTGGATTTGCTAAGATCGAGAATCTGTCCGTTGCCCGCCCGCTGAAGGGTGGTCCGGTTGCCATAGAGCGCGGCCAGATTGTCGTCCAGGCTCACCCGCTCCAGCAGCACGGCCGGCGGTTCGGGATTCTCGCGGATTTTCTCCGGCCGGGCGATGACGAGCCCGTTGCGCATGGCGAAAAGCAAGTGCCCGTCAGCCGTGCGGCAGGCGGAGGGGAAATGTCCCCGGCTTGGCTGGAGGCTCGGCAGCCCCTCCCCGCGGCCGTAAATCCGGGACCGCACCCATGTCGATTCGCCTTTGGCAACCGCCAGCAAATCTGCCAGATCCACCTGGAAAAGCCCGCGGTTCGCCGCAATCCATAGTGCGCCTTTCCCGTCCGGCAGGAGCTGGGAGATATAGTCATCCAGCAAACCCTCGGATGTGGAAATCCGGTTGAATTTGCCGTTTCTATACCATCCCAAACCATCTCCCGCATAGCCGATCCACAAGCTCCCGTCCGGGCTGGCGTAAAGGGAGCGCACCGGCATCGAGGTTTGGCCGGCAATCGCGGGCTCGGCGGTTAGAGCGTCCCCGCGGACTCTCAGAACCCGCCCGTTCTCCGTGCCGATCCAGATTGTGCCATCCGACCCCTCGGCCATGGCGGGGATGGCGCCGAGGCCGCCTTCCGTTTCCATAGCAACCGATTTCCCATCCCGCAGGCGGACGAGGCGATCGGGCGATTCCATGGCAATCCATACATCGCCGTTGGAGGCATTCAGAATCGAGCGCACCGAGTTCCCCGACAGGCCCTCGGCGGTGGTAAAGCCATGCCAGGCGCCATCTTGATATACTTTGATTCCATCGTTCCGCGTGCCGACCCAGACGGTGCCCGCGGCATCGGTGGAAACGCAGGTGGCCTTCGCGTGGAGGCCGCGAATGATTTCCCATTCATCTCCAGATTCGCGCGCCAGCCCGCCGCCCTGGCCGACCACCCAGACGGTTCCATCAGGCTCCGCGGTGACCGATAATACCGAATCGAACGGCAGCCCGGAAGCCCGGTCCGTGAGCACCATGGCGCGCCGCCGGATGAGATTGAGGCCGCCGCCATTCGTGCCCGCCCAGATGTTTCCCTCCCGATCCTGATCGATGCATTCGATGTTTGGATTCGACGTCGGAACTTTCTCCAGCGACCCGCCATCGAGCCGGAAAAGTCCGTCCGCATTCGTGCCGATCCATAACGCCCCGGCTTTGTCCTCGAACATTACGGAACCCTCGATGCCCTCCGGCAGACGGCCGCGTGATTCCATCGGTTTACCAATGGCATAACTAAAGATTTCCGAACCCGCGCCCACCCATACCTTCGCGGCGCTGCCGGCGGCCATGCACAGGCGCGGCCGCTTGAAATCTTCGAGTACGCGGAACGCGCTATCCTGATAGATGCCGACCAGGCCGCCGCGCGCGAACCATAACGGACCGCGGTCGCCCCTGCCCACCCAGGAGTTCCCGCCTTCGGGAAGGCCTTGGACGGTGGTGAAACGATCCACGGCATTGTCGGAAATCCGGCACAAACCGGTGGGAAACGAAACCCATACCGCGCCGGCCCCGTCCTCGGCGATGGTGCCGGCGTCGCCCGGAAGCAGCCCTTCCTGCGTGGTGAAGGTGCGCCCGCCATGGCGGCCCAGGCGGACGAGCAGCCCGTGCTCCATGGCAATCCATAACTGTCCGTGGCGATCGAAGTGAAGCGCCCGCGCGGCCTGGCTGCGGATGCTGGGAAAGCGCCGCAGGGATATGCCGGTTAGATCGGCTCCGTTGAATCTTGTGATTCCGCCTTCGGTGGCGACCCATAGATAGCCATCGCTCGACTGAGCCACGCCGGTGACGCTGTTATCCGGCAATCCGTCCGCCGTCTGCCAGGCGCGGTAGAATAAATCCGACTCGCCCACCTCCGCCTCCGCACGGACGCCCGCAAGCGTGCAAACAAGCGACATCAGGGCACAAGCGGCGGCAGGGCAGGAGAAAATTTGCATGGGTTTCAGCGTGCCATTTCCGGCGGGCGGCGTCCGGCAGGGTGGGGGATTTCCCCGGCCGCGCAAGTCTCGCGAAGGAAATCGCAGGCGCGTGGGAATGTGGGTTTCACTGCTGTGAAACCCCGGATATTGCGGCATTCCCGCCTTTCGGAGTGATGAAAGTGAAGTCGTCGGCGGCGGCGAGACCGAGGAAGGGATTTTCTTGAATGGCATGAAATGTTTTTTCAGCGAGCCGTTGGACAGTTGCTTCCACGTTTCCGGGTTGCCCGGAGAGAATGACGCCGCTCCAAGCACAACCATCGCCATGTCCGCGTCTCAACCGAAAACGCATCGCTCACACCAAAAGGGGAGGCGATGCCGCTTCCTGAAAACGCTCCTCGCGCGTCACCTGTGGCGTTTTCCCGTGACGTGCCGCATCGCCGGAGCGGCGTAACCTTTGGACGGTCAATCGTTGCCCTTCCATGTAAAATACCCATGTACGAAACACCCATCTCCGCGCAAGCTGCCCTGACCGTCCGCACCACCCGGTGCCGGACCTTCCTCGTCCTCGCTCTCGCAGCGCTATTTCTGTCCGTCCCGGCCCGCGCTTTTAAAGTCATGCTCAGTCCCGGCGCGGCCAGCAACACCACCGAGGCCACCGTCAAATCGCTCTGGCCCTACAGCGCCGCGAACGTGGATGGCGGAAAATTCGGCGGCACCTGGGGTAATGGGGTCTACACTCCAAGCAGCGATCGCCAGAAAATCGCAGACAACTACACCAATAGAACCGCGCAGATCGAAGACGTGGTCTATAACTTCGACAAGCTGGACGGAAACGGCGATCCGATCCCGCCAGCATGGCTCGTGAATCACACGCTCCCCGGCAACTACACCACCACGGCGAATCTCGGACAAAACGTGTTATTCGCGAATTTCTACAACGCCAACGGACGCTCTTGGAATACCGCTTCCGAACTCGCCGACATCCAGCAGGCATTTACCCAAAGCGGCATCAACAATGTCAATTTCGGCACCATCATCCGCAACGCGGGCGGCGGCTATCAGACCTTTCTCCAGCCCTACGGGCACTTCCTCTTCGAGATTCGCACGGATACCGTGCTTCAAAACAGTGGCCTGCAAACCGCGCTGATCGACACAACCAAATGGGGCTTGGACAATGGCAAGGATGTCTTTCTCCAGATCCTCCCGCAGAGAACCTCAAGGGATTTCGAGTTCGACATGCGGGCCGTCATGGAAATCCTCTACAATCGGCTTGGAGCCGCCCGTTTCCAGAATCCGAAACTCTGGATCGTGCTCGCAAGTTACGACGGGTCCGAATACAACACGCGGTTCGCACCGGAAACCTTCAACGGCGGCAACCATTTCAACACTCTAACCGGCGTTGCGAAAACGATGCTGGAAAACCGCACCGCATGGCAGGCCGGAAATTTCATCCAAACGCGTTCCACCTACACCGTGGAGGCGGAAAGCGCATCCGGGCAAAGTGCTTTCCCTCCTTACGCCACCGTCAGCGAGTCCGGCGTGACCTATATCTCCTGGCCCGGCAGCAGCCTCTCCAACAGCGGCTACCCAGGGACTTCCGATGGCCGTGCCCTTTACACGTTTCACGTTTCCGCCGCGGGCACCGTGGCTCTGGAGGCCAACGTGAATTTCGCCGATAGTAATTCGGATTCCTTCTGGTACAAGATCGACGACCTGCCGTGGCAGATGGAGATTGACGAAAGCGGCGGCGGTCTGATCTGGGTCGGACTCGGTCGGTATGCGCTTAAAGCAGGCGACCACACGCTCGAAGTTGTCCGCCGCCGGACCAACGCGAAGATTGACAAGTTCCGTTTCGCATCGAGCACGGCGACTATCACAGCCATCGTTCTTAAATCAGCCACTGCCTCCGCCGGCCCGGACCAAGTGGTCTATGATTACGATGCGAACGCCACCGAATCCGTCACGTTGGATGCTTCCGGTTCGAGCGTCGCTAGCGGCACGATCACCAGCTATATCTGGAAAAAAGGTGCGACACAAATTGCCACGGGCGTGCAGCCTTCAGTCAAGCTGGCGGCTGGAACCCACGACATCACTCTGACCGTCACCGGCTCCACCGGCGGCACGGACACTGCGAGCACCCAAGTGATCGTGCGCGCTAATGACAACAAAGTCGTGGTTGAAAACAGCACCGAAGATATTCTGGACACCTCGGCCTATGGCGAGACCCATTACATCACAAACTTTCGCGTCGCGAAGGCCGACGGGCGCAAACTGGTCGTCACCGTCGGCTCGAAGAGCATCGGAAGCCTAGCCATCACTTACGCCGGAAAATCACTAACGCTGGCAAAACGACAGGACGACGGGACCTCGCACGCCTCCATCTGGTATCTCGATAATCCTCCCGCCGGAGTCGCTGATATCGTCCAGACCGGCGGCGCGGCACGCGGATCCAGTCTCGGCGTGCTGAGTCTCCAAAACGCCGCGCCGGGCGTTTCCTTCACCGCGGGAGTTTCGGCTCGCAGCATCACCTACACCGTTCCGTTAGCAAATACAGTCATCGTCGGTTCCTACTCGGACAGTTATGAAAATGCAGGACCCTCCGCCCCGCAGACCAACAAGTTTGTCACCTCCGGCGGCTGGGGTGGTTCCGCACTGGCTGGCTGGCAGAGCATCACTTCCGCGGGTTCGCGCACGGATACCTATCGGGTTTCCACTACCAAGCCGGTCGCCATCTCGACCGTCGGCTTCATCGCCGCGTCGCCCAAGTCAATTGAGGCGGAAACCGCTGTCGGCCAGTCCAACCTTCCTCCCTTTGTCCAGCAAACTGATGCGGACGGCACCAGCTACATCATCGTGCCTAACGGGACCGGCGACGCAAATCCCTCAAACGTCACCAATCTGACCGGTCTCGCTTCCTACAACTTCAGCCTAACTGCCGCAGCCACCGTGGACATGGACGCCCGTGTGCTCTTCGCCACTTCCTCCGATGACTCGTTCTGGTATCGCATGGACGGCGGCGCGTGGACTAAAAAGCAAGGACCGGTCAGCGCCGTCTGGCAGTGGCTTCGTGTCGCCAGTTTCCCCACGCTGGCGGCTGGGAGTCATACTTTTGAAATCGTGCGCAGCGAGGATGGTGCGAAATTCGACAAACTCCGCCTCACGCCGTCCGCAGGTAATCTTTCCTTCGTCGCGCCACCGCCCGTTTATCTAACTTACGGAAACGGCGGCATTCCCGGCACCGGTGATCCATGGCAGATCGACGACACGCTGCCCACCCGCATCGAGGCGGAAAACTACGACCAAGGCGCGGAAGGTGCGACCTATCACGATACCACCATCGGCAATACCGGGGCAGTCTATCGCACTGATGGCGTGGACATCCAAGCCACTGCCGACACGGGTGGCGGCTACAATATCGGCTATGTGGCCACCGGTGAATGGTTGCAATACACTGTCAATGTCGCCCGCTCGACTTACTATACGTTGAACCTGCGGGTGTCCCGCCAAACCGCCGGCACCGGGTTGGTCCGAGTTCTTTTCAATGGCGTGGACAAGACCGGCTCGCTCGTCGTTCCCAATACCACCAACTGGAATAACTATGTCAACCTTCCGATCACCGTCAAACTCGATGCCGGTCAGCAGGTGATGCGTGTCGAAATGCTCAGCCCTAGCTTTAACCTCAACTACATTGAATTCACACCCCAGAACCTGCCAAGCCCGTGGCAACATCAGGACATCGGCACCGTGGCCGCCACCGGTGACGCGATCTACAATTCCGGCATCTTCACCGTGTTTGGCTCTGGCAGCGATATCTTCGGCCAGTCCGACAAGTTTCATTATGCCTGGCAACCCGCCAACGGCGATTGCGAATTGATAGCCCGTCTCACCGGTATGGACAACACCAGCGCCGGCGCCAAAGCCGGCGTCATGATCCGCGAATCCCTGGATGCGAACGCCCGTCAATTCTCCATCTTCGTAACTCCCGGCCAAGGCATCGTGTACGAGCAGCGGGTTGCCACCGGCGGATTCACCAGCTCCACCACCGCTGCTGGTCTTTCCACTCCTTGTTGGCTGAAAATCAAGCGCGCGGGCAACCTTTTCTCCGGGACCTACTCCCTTGACGGGGTCACCTGGACGGGACTCGGATCTCAAGGTTTCCTGATCGACAAGAATGCAACCATCGGCCTGGCCGTAACCAGTAAGAATGACGGCTCGCTTTGTGCCGCCACCTTCGACAATGTCACGATCACCGCAAACACCGCGCCGGAAATCTCGGATATTGAAGACAGGTCCGTTGCGGTGAACGCCGCCGCCGGAGTTATTTCATTCGAAATCGACGATTTGCAGACCGCGGCAGCCTCACTTACCGTCACCGCCACCTCATCGAATCCAGCGCTCGTTCCGAATGTAAGTCTCATCCCCGGCGGCTCCGGTGCCATCCGCACGCTCGCGGTCGCTCCCGCGCCAGACCAACTCGGGAGCGCGACCATCACGGTGACTGTTAGCGACGGTTCCAAATCCGCGACCGGCACCTTCGATTTTACCGTCGCCGGCACCGGCCTGGAAACCTGGCGCTTCGCTCATTTCGGCACCACCGCCAACACCGTAACCGGCGCGGACGATTTCGATGGAAATGGCGATGGCGAAAATAACTTGTTGGAGTTCGCCACCGCCCAGAATCCGAAAGCGACCGGAATCGCCGCCATCTCGTTCGTGAAAAATTCGGGAAATCTCGAATTCACCTACACCCGCAGCCTCGCCGCGATGGCTGATGGTGTGACCTTCGCAGTCGAGGAGACCGACAGCCTGGCAGACGGCTCGTGGACCGCCGCGGAGGTTGTCGAAAGCGTGATTTCCGTTGGCGGCACGATGCAAACCGTGAAGGCCGCCCTTGCATCGGATGAAGGCGGGAAGCGATTCGTACGATTGACGGTCGTCCGCCCCTAAGTTCCCTTAGCGGCGATTTGTGCCACGTGAATCCGTGTCACGACACATTTCACAATGCTACCAAGGATAGCTGCTTCCAACAAAATCCAAGAATCCCCGATTGCTGCGACCATGGCGATCGACCCACCACAAACCTATGAAATTCAAGAAATCCATCCGTTCCTGCCCTGCCGTCATCGCTCTGACCTTCGGCCTGCTATGCCCATCGAGTCTCTACGCATTCACCGAGGTGTACAACACGGAAGGCTCGTTCGACTGGGTCTGCCCGGCGGGTGTCAATTCCATCATCGTCGAGTGCTGGGCTGGCGGCGGTGCCGGCGGCAGCGCTTATAAAATGGCGGGAGCGACCGCCCACGTCGGTGGCGGCGGGGGCGGCGGCGGCGCTTATGCCAGGGCCGAGGCCATCGCGGTGACTCCCGGGCTCACCTACACCGTGACCATTCCCGCTCCCGCGGCGAATCCCGTCGTGCTGGGCAGTCCGATCACCGTGGACGGCGCGAATGTCAGTTTCACGGGTGATTCCGCCACTGTCACCGCCGCGGGCGGCAAGGGCGGTGAGTCCGTCGAACAGACGACAAACGTCGTCCAAGCCGGAGCCGGTGGGGCCGGAGGTGCCGTTGCGGACAGCATTGGCGACACGGTGTTCCCCGGAGGAGCCGGCGCGTCCAGACCTTCCAACGCCGCCGGCGCGGGTGGCGGCGGCGCGGGCGACGCGAATCCCGGGGGCGACGCGACTCCCGCCAACGGAGGTGCCGGAGGCGTTGAAGGCGGCGGCACGGGCGGCAACGGCGTATCGGGCAATCGGGACGGCTTCCCGGGGAACAACGCGGGTGGTGGTGGCGGTGGAGGAAGATCGCAAACCGCTGGCGCGGGGAAAAATGGCGGCACCGGCGGCTTGGGAAAAATCATCCTCAGCGATGGCGTTGCTTTTACCTCCGTCAAAGCGGACAACACCGACGATCTGAATCTGGCCACGAGTTGGACAGGCGCTGTTCCGAGCCCGGCGGAAATCGCCGTCTGGGACAACACCGTGACCACGCCAAACACCACCGTTCTGGGAGCCGATCTCGCATGGGCTGGAATCGAGATCCGGGATCCCGCGGGCCTCGTCACCATCGACCCGGGCAATACCCTGACCCTGGCCTTGGCCCAAAAGGACATTGATCTGAGCGCGGCCACGGCCGACCTCACCTTGAACTGCGGCATCGTCCTGGGTGACACGAACGTGTGGGATGTGGCCGCCGGCCGGACATTGACCGTGGCCGGTGACCGGTCCGGAGTCGGTCCGCTCACCATGCAAGGCGGCGGCACCGTGGTTCTCTCCGGCGCGGGCAACGGCACCGCAGCCACCACCGTCAGCGCCGGCACCACGGTCCAGCTTGGCAGCACCAACGCCTTTCCGGGTGGCACCGTCACGATCAATGGCACCTTGGACCTCAACACCATTTCCCAGAATATCACCGGTCTGAATGGATCCGGCATCATCGACACCGTGGCCGGTGGAACCCCGACCCTGACGGCCGGCTACAACGGCCAAGGGGGCAACTTTACCGGAGTCATCCAGAACACCGCCGGCACGCTTTCGCTGACGAAATTCGGCTTCGGCACCCTGTTGCTTTCCGGCGCCAATACCTTCAGCGGAACCACCACGGTCAAAACGGGTGGCATCCTGGTTCTCAACAACACGGCCGCCTTGCAGAATGTTTCCGCTATCGCGATCGAGGATGGTGCCAGCCT
>JBBSUD010000049.1:0-35842 GCA_038235225.1 Verrucomicrobiales bacterium | reverse complement strand
GAAGTATCTCACCTTGCGGGAAATCGCCATCGACCTGTGCGATCGCCTCATTTCGCTATTCCTCCCCGGCGAGGACGGCCAGCGCCCCTGCTTCGGCGATGCCACCCGCTACCGCGACGTATCGCACTGGCAGGACCTCCTGCTTTTCCACGAATATTTCCACGCGGAAACCGGCGAAGGTCTCGGCGCCTCCCACCAAACCGGCTGGACCGCCCTCGTCGTCCGCCTTGTCCGCGAGCGCCGCGAAAAACTCCGCCATTCCCTCGTCACCGGCAAGGAACGCGAACCCGCGCTGGAGTAGCCTTGGCGGCGCGCCGATCCAGCTGAGGATTCTGCCGCCGGGAGGGGGGAATCAACACCCCAAGGAACGGTGCCGGAATCGATTCTCGCAAGCCGCGGCCGCACACCCCGGGCAACCGCAGGTTTCCGGCGACCTTTCAGCCCGCGATTCAGTTTTTCGCGCGATCCCCAGCCTTGGATGGCCGGGCGTTGTTCCATCTCCCTGCCAGGACCGGAGATAACAAATGGATTTCAGGCCGAATTCCAGGCTGAACTCCAGGCTGAACTCCAGGCTGAACTCCAGGCAGAATTCCGGGCTGTATTCTTGGGCTGTATTCTTGGACTCTATTCTCAGGCTGTATTCCCGATTGTATTCCGGGTTGTATTCTCATCTTGTATTCTCGGGTTGTATTCCCGATTGTTTTCCGGTTGTTTTCCGGGCTGGTTTCCGGGCTGGTTTCCGGGCTGAAAGTCCGATGGAACAAAGCCCGGGGCTTCAGCCCCGGGACTTCGCCAGCGAACGGTCGCGGCCTGAAAGGTCGCAAGAAAATCGGGCAGGGGGAGCGCGCCAAACTGATATCAAATCAATCATTAGAGGAATCCCCCTGATTCATCGCCATCAGGGGTGTCCCAGGTGATTTTCGCGCCGTTCCTTGCCGGCCTCTAGAAACCGAAGGCTTCGCGCGCTGACTATCGATTGCCGCACCCATCGTTTCTCCAAAATGTAACGCGCCGCAGCATGCCATTTCCTCCGCTGTGCAAAGCCCCCCCCGACGCGGCGAGTTTTCCTGTTGGCACCAACGGGGAAAGCGACTGTCATGCGGATGCACGACAGCGAAAACACAGCATCCCGATTCATCATGTCCCAAGCCATCATCGATCCCGAGGAAGTCCGGCGGTTCGCCGCGGAACTCAAACGCTTCAATGGCGACCTGCGCGAGCGCAGCGGCTCGCTGATGGCGCGCTTCGCCGCTTTGGGCGATTCCTGGCAGGATCAGGAACAGCAGAAATTCGCCGCGGAGTTCAGCCAGCTCATGAAAACGCTTAAAGCGTTTCTGGAGATTTCCGAGCGCCACACGCCCTATTTGGCGCGCAAGGCGGAGCGCATCCAGCAATACCTCGACCAACGCTGAGCGCCGATGTCCGACCAGGTCCGCATAACTTCCATCGACGCCATCGAGGCGTTCCGGGGCGATCTTATTCAATACATTTCCAAAGCCCGCACCGCGCTGGAAGATATGGAAGGCGATGTCCGCCGGACCCAGACATGGCTCGATACGGACCGCGCCCAGTACTGGCTCGGTCAGGCAAAGTCGTGGACGAAGAAACTCCAGCAGGCCGAACAGGAACTTTACAGCGCCAACCTAACGGACCCGCGTGCCTCGCATTCCTTTCAGAAAATGAATGTGCTCAAAGCGCGGCGGAAATTAGAGGAGGCGGAGGAGAAAATCCGGATTGTGAAGAAATGGCGGCAAACCTTCGAAAACCGTTCGACGTCGCTGCTGCGCCAGCTCGATCCGCTTTTCCACATCGTCGGGCAAAAGCTGCCGAAAGGCGTGCATTCGCTAACGGAAGCGATCAAGGCGCTCCAGGCCTATGCGGAAAATGCCGCGCCCGCGCCGCCGCGTCCGCCAGCCGAGCCGGGAGGTGAGGCGTGAGCATGTCCGGCAGCAAGGGCTTGCTGACGCTCGCCACCCGCCAGCTCAAGGCGCGCTGGGCCGAAACGAAGTTTTCCTGGCGCGATCGCAAGGCCGCGGAATTCGACGAGCATTATCTATCCGAACTGATGGTGTCCGTGAACTCCGCCATGCGTGTCATCGACGAGTTGGATTTGCTATTGGAAAAAGTTCATGACGACTGCGAGTGAAGTTATGGAAATGAAAACGATTTCCCAACACCCCGCCCGGAGTTCAACCTTCAGGTTGCTCTTCCGCAACGCCCCCGCTGTGAAAGAACAGGCGAAAGCCCGGACTCCAGCCGCCTGAACTCCGAATCGCCATTCCCGTCACTATGGAACCTAACGACATCTCTCCCGGCGCGGTATCCGAACGCATTTCCCGACTGCAATCCGGCATCGCCACCGGGTTGGAGCGCGAGGCCGCCGCGGTGAAGAACCGCGCCGCCAGCCAGATGGCATTGCGCAAGGAAATGTTGGCCCGCGAGGAAGTCGCGTCGGAATTGCATCACGCGCAAATCTTCGAAATCGGCGAGACGCGGCAGCGGGAAACCGACGCGGCATCGAATCGCGCCGAAGCCCGCCGCGACCGGGCGCAGCAAGCCTACCACGCCAGCAAGGCGGCGCTGGCGAACCGCGAGCAGGGCGTGAAAGACCAGCGGATCGGCTTGGCCCAGGGCCAAATCATGCGCAAGCGCCAGGCTCGGCAGGAGGAACTCGCGCGCGCCGCGGAAGCCCACGCCGATTTCCAACAGCAACTGCAGGAAGACCGGCAAACCCGCCACGATTTGCGGATATCCACCCTGCGCTCGCTGCGGACGTACCGCCCGTTCGTCCGCCTGCTGTTTCGCGGCAAGGTCATTCCCCCAAGTGCGGGTCCCTGCGACTTACCGCAAGAAATCCGCGTTCACCTGCTTGCCGCACTCGATGATGCCGCCTCCGGCTTGGCGCGCGCGCGCCGGATGCCGCTGGCGAGATTGTTCTATTTTCTGCCGCTCAGTCTGCTGCTCGCCGTCGCCATCGGCGCATGCCTGTGGCTGGCCTATCGCCCCGGCGGGGGAGGGATTTCCACCGTGCTGCAAACGATGGGAATCGCCGCGGGCGCGGTAACCGCCGTGTGGCTGTTAGGACTGGCGCGCGCGGTCCCGGCGATCACGCGCATCGCGGGATCCTTGGCAGTAGCGCGCCTGCTGGAGATTTCCGCAGGGACGGGATCCGCGGCTCGCCTCGCTGCCCTGGAGGCCGAAATCCGCGCGGAGAACGAACAGGAAAGCCTGAATCTTGGTGAGTCATTCCGCGAGTCGGACAGCGAGTGGCGCGAGCGCGTTCACCGCGGCCAAGTGGATCTCGACGCCAAGAACGCCCGCATTCCCGGCCGATTGGAAAATCTCCACCAGCGGTGGGATGCCAAAATTGCCACCACCCATCAAGCCGCGCTAGCCGCCGCCGAAGCTGCCGCCGCAGATCGCAAAAGCAGCATCGAAGTCGCTCGAGCAGAGGCAAACAGCGTCATTGACCGCGAGTTCGACGCCGCCATCGACGCGCTCGCCGCAACGTGGAAATCCACCGCGGTTGCCGATTTCCATAAGCTCGCAACGCTGGAAACGTCCTCCCGCAAGCGATTCCCCGCGTGGACCTCCGGAGTCTGCGAAACCTGGACCCCGCCGGACGAAGCGCCGTCCGCCGTTCGCATCGGGGAAATCGCCGTGGACCCGAAGGCGCTCGCCGGCGGTCTGCCCCACGACGCCCGCCTGGCATTGCCCCAAGAATCCGCCATCCAGCGCCGCCTAGCCGCCGGACCGCTCCTTTCTCAAATCGCCGACGTCGGGATGCGCGAAATGGCTTCCGCGCTCCGTGCCCCGTTTTCCCTCGGATTTCCCGACCACGCATCCCTCCTTCTCGAAACGTCCGGCGATGGCGCCGACCAGGCCACCCGCACGCTCAATGCAATTTCCCTCCGTCTCCTCGCCTCCCAACCGCCGGGCCGCGCGTCCTTCGTGTTCATCGATCCCGTGGGCCTCGGCAAGGATTTCGCCGGGCTGATGCACCTCGCGGATTACGAGGAATCGCTGATCAATCATCGCATTTGGACGCAATCGACCCAGATCGAGGAACGCCTCGCCGAGCTCAACGAGCACATCGAAAAAGTTATCCAGATGTATCTCCGCAACGAGTTTGCGAACCTCGCCGAATACAACGCCCAGGCCGGAACCATCGCCGAGAAATACCGCTTTCTCGTCATCGCCGGTTTCCCCGCTTCCATCAGCGAGACGGCGTGCAAGCGGCTGCATTCCATCGCATCGAGCGGCGCGCGCTGCGGCGTCCATTTGTTTATCCACCGCGACACGCGCCTTGCCGTGCCCGACGCCGCGCTGGAGGAAGAACTCCGCCGCGCCTGTACCCGCGTCGTCTGGCGCGACGGCGGATTTCACCTGGAAAACGTTACCCGCGGCGCGGATTCCGTGAGCTTCGACGCGCCGCCGGTCGCTGAGGACGAGAGCGTACTGGTCCACCGCATCGGCAAGGCGAGCATCGACTCAAACCGCGTCCAAGTCCCGTTTTCCCACATCACACCGCCCGAGGGCGAAATGTGGACGTCCGCAACCGCCGACGAACTCCGCGTCCCGATCGGCCGCACCGGCGCGAAAAAGCTCCAGATGCTCGCGATCGGCAAAGGCACCCGCCAGCACGCCCTTGTCGCCGGCAAAACCGGTTCGGGAAAATCGACGTTGTTTCACGTCATCATCACCAACCTCGCGCTCTGGTGCTCGCCGGAGGAAGTGGAGTTCTATCTGGTCGATTTCAAAAAAGGCGTGGAATTCAAATGCTATGCCACGCGGAAACTGCCGCACGCCCGGGTCATCGCGATCGAGAGCGATCGCGAATTCGCCCTCAGCGTCCTCCAGCGGCTCGATGCCGAACTGAAGCGCCGCGGCGAGCTCTTCCGCGTCGCCGGCTCGCAGGATCTCGCTGGTTACAAGCGCACGCCGGGCCACGTGCCGATGCCGCGCAGCTTGTTGCTCATCGACGAGTTCCAGGAATTTTTCACCGAGGACGACGCCGTCGCGCAGGAAGCCTCGCTGTTGCTGGACCGGATCGTCCGCCAAGGTCGCGCCTTCGGAATCCACGTCATCCTCGGTTCGCAGACGCTCGGCGGGGCCTACACCTTGGCGCGGGCGACGCTCGGGCAAATGGTCATCCGCATCGCCCTCCAGTGCAACGAGGCCGACGCCCATCTCATCATGGATGACGATAATCCCGCGCCGCGCCTGCTGACCCGGCCGGGCGAGGGGATTTACAACGACCACGCCGGCGCGCTGGCCGCGAACAGCCCGTTCCAAATCGTCTGGCTGCCCGAAGACGAGCGCGACGCCGCCCTCGACCGCGTGGCGGAGCGCGCCGGGAAAAACGCTCCCGCGCCCATTGTTTTCGAAGGCAACGCGCCCGCCGATGTCCGCGACAATCCGGCCCTGAAATCGCTGCCGTCCGTCTGGCCCGCCACCCGCCCGGCCACCGCCAAAGCCTGGCTCGGCGCGCCGAA
The DNA here is from genome assembly GCA_038235225.1 of Verrucomicrobiales bacterium. Lineage (GTDB taxonomy): Bacteria > Verrucomicrobiota > Verrucomicrobiia > Verrucomicrobiales > Akkermansiaceae > Luteolibacter. The sequence goes on along the minus strand of JBBSUD010000049.1, from coordinate 30,347 downwards.
TTCCATCAAAGGCCCGACCGAGGCCGTCTTCCAACGCCAGAGCGGCAGCCACCTACTCATCGTCGGCCAAGCCGCCGAGCGCGCGCTCTCGCTGCTCGGCATTTCCCTCGTCTCCCTCGCCAGCCAATACCCGCCGGATGGCGTGGAATTTGTCGTCCTCGACCCGCATTCCTACGACACCGGCGCCAACGGCTTTCTCCAACGGATTGCCGAATCCCTCCCGCACAAAATCCGCATCGGCGGCCCCGCCGAAGCCGCCGAACTCCTCGCCGAACTCAACGTCGACTTGGAAAAACGCGCCCCCTCGTCCGGCAAGGACGCCCCGGAAATTTTCCTCATCGTCCATGATCTCCAGCGCTTCAAAGCCCTCCGCCCCGACGACGAATTCCGCTTTTACATGGACGACGACGCCTCCGCCGCCGTCGCCCCGTCCGCCGCCTTTGCAAATCTGCTAGGCGAGGGCGGCCCCGCCGGCATCCACGTCCTCGCCGCCACCGACACCTGGAACAACGTCAGCCGCTGGATCCCGCGCAAGCTCATGGCCGAGTTTGAAATGCGAGTCCTCCTCCAAATGAGCGCCAACGACTCCGCCAACCTCATCGATTCCCCCGCCGCCACCACCCTCGGCCTCCACCGCGCCCTCTTCTACAACGAGCACCAAGGTACCCTCGAAACCTTCCGCCCGTATGCCATGCCGGATGAGGCTTGGCTGGCTTGATGGACTGCGAGTCTGCGGTTCTCTTGTTCGGACTGGGATAAACCGGTTTGGCGGGTGCAAAACGCCGCCACATTCACCGTTCGATTAGATAGGGTCGCGCGTTTGCCAGTTGCAGTCCGGGCACCCGACTAAATTCTCCCTCGTTCAAGGTAGCCAGACGATGATTGAAACGCAGGCATACGGCGGCGATCAACATGTCGTGCGAGCCGATCCGAGCGCCCCGAACCTCAAGCTCTGCCCATAATCCCGCATGTCGCCGGGCACTTGCAAGATCGAACGGGAGGATCGTAGTACTGCGCAGAATTCCTTCAACATATGCCTCCCTGCGACCGCGATTCTCCGGTGTGGCCCGGTGGACACCGTGCAGCAATTCCGAAGCGGTGATGGAGGTTATGTAAATCATATCCATAGCGGCTTCCGTTTGGATGAAGCGGTGCATATCGAACCGCTTCCTCTCGGCGGCGATCGGTATCGTGCTGTCGAGTATCATTCCCATGGCGACTTCGGGTCGGAAAGTTTGCCACGGGAATCTGCCATCGATTCCGCGTAAGAGTCCGCGTCCTCCACTTCGAGATGATATATCGATTCCCAGCGTTCAAGCCATTCGATACCCGCTTCGCTTTTCGGGCCGCCCTCTGGCGACGGTCTCGGGATTGCGGACCCTGTGGTAGTTCCCGCGTTCTCGAGAAGCTCGACCATTTCCCGATATTCCTGGAAAGGGAGGATCACGGAAACTGGCTTGCCGTCGCGCACGATGATCTCGGGATCTTTGAGAAGCGGTTTCATGGCGGATGCAATAGCTCGTATTTGGACCGGAGTAAATCATTGAGATGGCGGGGCATGGCGGTTGAAAACCGCCGCCACGGGGCGCGGTCAGGCGGTGATCTCGTTCGTGATTTGGGTGAGGAGATCGTGGAGTTCCTGCGGCAATCCGGCGGGGATGGACGGGATCTCCCCGGCGGCGAGGCGGCGCAGGCTGGCGGCGAAATCGGGGTAGGGAGCGGGGTACTCGTCGAGGTGCGCGAGGTTTTCTTCGTGGGCGGGATCGAGAGGTTCGCCGCGAAAGCCGGCGCGGGAGCAGACCACGGTGGGCGCTTCAATGGCGCGCAGCATCTCGGCGGGAATTCCTCCACCGCCTCCGGTGCCGCGTTCCAGTTGGGCGCGGAGTTCATCGCGCTTGCGCGCCCACTCGGCGGCGGCGGCGCTGTCGCCCCGGACAGCGGCGATTTCAGAAAGAGTGTTGCAGTCAAATAGAGTCCCTCGCAGATCGAACGGTTCGTGCATTTGTAAAGCAAGGTGGGCGTGACTTTCAGAAGCGGCAAGTTCTCCGAGAAGGAAGTAGAGGTTGGCAAGTTGACCTCTGGAATCGGCTTCGTGACGCATGTTCATCATTCCGTGCTTTTCCAAGAATTTAAGATCATCTGTCAGGTATCCGATAGCACGTCTAAAACTTAATCGCGCGGTTTCTTCAGATCCTCTATTGCGGTCTGACACACCTTAAAGTTGCAATGCGATCGCGAGATTCCTTAATGCTCCACTGAACGAGATTGTATCTTTTATCCGTCTCGCCATTTCGCGAGATTTCTCATACCACGTCCTTGCCTCTGGGTGGCGACTTGCCTTTTGTTCAACTACGCCGAGGAGATTGTAGGTTCGCATTATATGTCCGACATTGCCGGAACTCTGCATGCCAAATCGTTGGAGTGCTTGTTGAAAGCAATGCGTGGCTAGTTCGAGTTGGTTACGTTCAATTGCGAGAATGCCTTGGTGCTGGAATAAGCTGCCCTCCAAGACTTCGTCCCCTGCCTCCCGGGCCGCGACGCGAGCAAGTTCATATCTGGAGTCGGCCTCTCTGTGACGATTTTCAGCCATGAGGATGCTGGCACATTGACCTTGTGAATTTGCAATAGCGTGATGATTGCCCCTGCCCATATCAATTTGTAGCGCAATTTCGGCCAACTTTAAGGCATCTTCAGGAGGCCCGAACTTAAAGATCGCATTTGCGAGATCCCCCATTGCCGCAGAAAGATTGCCATGTTCCGTTGAAGCGAGATCGTGACCGGGAGTTTTTAGCAGCAGATCCAACGATTGTCCGCACGTGTGTTCGACCAGTTGTTCCCACATGGAAACGGATTTTTGTAGGATAGGAAAGGCTAGGGCGTGAGCGCTTCCGCTATTGAGGACCCGGCCAAGCATCGCTGTCGCGGTCGCCAATTGAAATGTCGGATCAAACTCGACGGTGTGGGTTAGGCGTTGGATAAGGGATTCTAGCTTGCTCACCGCTCCTTGCATATCGCCTTGGATGGAAAGTGTCCAAGCGTGCTCCCTCTCGTAGGCCGCTGATTCTTCCGTGAAATTAACTTGGGAAATGGCATTCCGGAGCACCCGCACCCAAACGTTGTATTCGCTCAAACGACCGCATCTCTCCAAAAAGCGTGAAAAAGTATCCCCAAGTTCTGCTGCAATCTTGCGCTTTCCGTCGGTGATGGCCCAGCGGACTGCGGTGCGCCAGTTCATCACTTCGCGATCAATGATAGCTAGGGCGGCGCGGGATTGATCGCTGCGTAGTGCCTGGTCCAATGATTGCATAAGAGTGAGATATACGTTCAGGAAGCGCTCGCGGATTTCGGGCTTTTCTGCCAGCGCGGCATCCGCTGAGACTATGGCGAGAGTGGGGTGGAACCGTAGAAAGCAACGGTTGTTAATCCTGACTTCGTTTTCCGTTCCCAACAGAGCAATGCCATGGAATTCGGCTCGAATCGCTTCCCAAGCCGGCGGTTCGATCTGGCTTATGTTAAGCAGATTGTCCTCGAACACGCCGCACTAGAACAGGCCAAGCCACGGCAGGGCCGCGCGGGCGGCGGGGCTCAGGTGGCGGCGGGAGAATTCCAGTGAGGCGAGCAGCGAGGTGTTCTTGTCCTGATCCGAGTCCTGCCGCATCGTTTCCACCAGCTTGCCGAAGTCCTCGCGAATTTGCTCCGGTGTCATTGTGCGGAGGTGCGGGCCGACGAGTTCCAGCGAGAGCGGATGGTCGGCGAGATCGCGCAGGAGAGGTTCGAGTTTTTCGCGGGTGAGCCGGGGATCGCTGAGCGATGCGCCGTCGCGCTCGAGGATGCGGTGGAGCAACCACAGGCTGTCGGCGCGGGCGAGGCCGTTGAGTTCGAATTTCCGCGCACCGGGCAAACCGGTGTCGCCGGGGCGGCAGGTGACGAGCACGCTGCCTTTCCCCTCGCCGCTGGTGAGGTCGCAAAAAAGGTCGGCCAGCTCGCGCCGGATTTCTTCGGTGTAAGGTGTGGACAGCGCGGATTCGTCGATTCCGAAGGCGGGCAGAACGCTTTCGTAATTGTCCCACACCATCAGTACCTCCTTGTCCCGCATGAACTCGATGGCGCGCCGCCGTTGATCCGATTCGGGGCGTTGGTGGAATTTCGGCCCTTCGCAATACTCGCCGAGGATCGCGATCACGCGGCGGGCATCGATTGCGCGCTCAAAGCTGACGAAGCACGCGCCGTCGCGGAACAAGCCGCTGCGCGTCCACCACTGCGCTGCCTCGCTGGCGAGCGTGGTTTTTCCCATGCCGCCCATGGCGTGCAGGACGATGCCGCGGTTGCGCCGGAACGCGCGTTCGAGTTCGTAAAGCTCCCGCGCCCGGCCTTGGAATCCATACTGCGGCGCTCGCGGGAACGCGCCCGGCTGCCCGTGCTCCGGCGGCGGGCTAAATCCGCGCGATTCCCGGGCATCCGCCGCATCGAGCGAGCGAATGAGCGACGCCAGCCGGGTGAGTGCATTGGTGTCCTCGGCAGGATCGAGCAGATCGATCCAAAGCAGATCCTGCAGTTCGGGGTGGATTTCGAGATCCTCAAGTCGCAGCGGGATGATGTGGTTTTTTCGCCGGCCGTGACGGATCGCCGTTTCAATTTCCCATTTCACCCAGCGCGATGCGAGCGCGCCTTGGGAAACGGCGACGACCGTAAAGTGGCTGGACTGGATGCCTTGGTCGCATTGTTGCTTGATGGTGCCGGTGAGCATTTCCCACGCGTCCCACCAAACACGCAGTCCATGTTTGTCGGAAAGTTCGCGGGCGAGAGCTTCCACCCGCGGCTTCTGGTCCTTGTTGTGGCTGAGGAAGAGATCGAACTGCCGCACCGGCTCCGGTGGCACCGCGTCGCCAGGCAGCAGCGGTTCGTCCGGTCCGCGCTGGTAGAGGTGCGGGAGGAACCAATCCTCCAGCGCGATGGTGCGGCCGTGGGGGCCGGTTTCGATCCAGCGGGCGGGTTTGCTGTGGAGCGTGGCGCGGCCTTTGGCGACGGCATGCCCGATGGTCGTTCCGTTGGCCAGCTCGCGGTAAAAGCGATCGAGCAGCAAGCGGGCGGCTTCGACGTGAACGGCGTGGCCCATCGAGAGCACGCTGCCGACACCGGACTTGATGAGCTGCGGCGCGACCGAGCGGAAGGTCGCGGCCTTCATCGCGGAGCTGCGGCAGGCTTCGAGAACGACGAGCGGGATCTTGTAATCGGCGAGCAAGGAACCGAGGCGATCAGCGCGGACTTGGTCGGTCTGGGATTCGCCGGAGCCGTCGTCGGACTTTTCAAAACAAAGCGCGCCGATCTGCGACTCGGGCTGGAAGGTGCCGTGGCCATCGAAGTGGACGATGGCGTAGGGATCGCCCGCGGTTTGGGCTGCGCGCAGCATTTCCTCCATCCGCGCGACGGTGGGCGGACGGCAGAAATCGAGGCGGACGTTGCCGCCTAGAGGATCGAGCGCGGTGACGAGCGCGCGGGTGGTGAGCCGTGGGTCGATGAACCCGGCGTCGCCCGGCCGGCTGACGATGTAGAGTATGCGCAGCGGGAGCCGGACTTCGCGGGCGACAAGCGTTTCCGGTTCTTCGAGCTGTCGGCGCACGGCGACGCGCTGGGCGAGGCTGCCCGCGGCATCGGCCATAAGTTCCCACGGCAGGCGCAGCAGGGCGCTTTCCGCAGTGGCGATGGTCAGCTCGCGCGGCTCGGGAGAGGCAAGAAGCTCGCGGAGCAGCGCGGCATTTTCCGGTGCGGCGTAGACGGCGTCATGGAGCTGACGACCCCATTCCCCGAGCCGCCGCTCGACGCCCTTTGCCCGGACGACCGCGCCGCCGTCGGGCAGATCCATGTATTCCTCCAGATACCAACGGAGGTTTTCGTAATCGGCCTCGTCGAGGAAGGGCGTGAACGTCGCGGGGACACCGGCAGATTTGCCGGGTTCAGCTTCGAGACGGACGGCGAAGGAGCCGTTTTCCGCAGGGATAAAAAGAAGCCTGAGCCCTTGCATGGGAAATGACGATCAAGGGGGAAACGACGGGCAAGCGGCGAAAACTGAAGTTCTATCCCGATGCTTCCGCAGGCTGTGACCGGGCGGGGGAGGGGCCAAGCCGAAAGTCCATCGAGCGATGGGAGAACCCGACAGGAACTCGCGTGAGAGCAACCGATCAAATGAGTGCCAACGATTCCGCCAACCTCATCGATTCCCCCGCCGCCACCACCCTCGGCCTCCACCGCGCCCTCTTTTACAACGAGCACCAAGGTACCCTCGAAACCTTCCGCCCGTATGCCATGCCGGATGAAGGGTGGCTCGCCTGATGGACCGCTAGACTGCGACTCGCCTGTCCGGCCCGGATCCAAATCGGCGTGGCGGATCCAAACCTCGGCCGCGACAACCCTTGACGACTTTTCGTTGGTTCCCCCTTCCTCCTATGGTAGTTGGCAATGGCGATGGTTGAGAACGAGGAGGAAACAAGGGGTCCACGAGATCCCGCGACCGATAAAACGAATGGCCCGGTAACGGCGGCGGATGCGCGGACCAGGCTGGCGGAATTTCCTGCCTCGGAGGTGGATGAAGCGCTTCATGAGCTTTTTCGCGATGCTCACCGAAAGGATCGATGCACAGGACGGCAGTTGGATAGGGACGGTGCGGGTCGCGCTGCCCGACATCCCCGAAAACGATCCGCTTCTTGGCTGGCGGGTGGGTGCCGCCAGTTTGATGAGTCAGGATCCAGACTATCTGAATGATTCGCTGGATAAAAAACAATCCCACGATGAGGACCCGCCGATGCCCAGTATCGTGATCGCCCGCGAAGCAGGCACCCTTCGAGCGCAACGGCTGATGGGGGGAATGGTGGACATGGACGCCTACCGGAAAACCAGCGCTTACTACCCGCTCGAAGATTTCGGGATCATCGACCGGCTGTTCGTTTCCGTGCCCGTGCATGAGGAGCTGGAGTCCCATTTCACTCTGGATCGCAAGGGTGATCGCCCTTTGTTCAGCGAGGCGGACGGGGAGGCGGTCATGGAAATCGTCGGCAGCATCCCGTGGTTCATCAAGGAGTTGTCGCTCGCTCACGGACTCCATGTGTGCAAACGGCCGCTCAGCGCCACTCACAAACGGATCGTCCGCCTGCTTCTAACGGATCAGAGCGAACCTGAAATTGCCGCCGCCTTGAAACAATCTCCCAAGACCACCCACAAATACGTCACGGAAATCTACCGGAACTACGGCGTCCGTGGCCGCGCCGGACTGATGTCGCTCTGGCTGAGCCGCTGAGCCGGCGAGAAAATCGGACAAACCCCTCGGATCCGAGGGTGGACGTTTTTCGAGGCTGCCTGTCAGGCTTCACCGTGCGTATGGGAGCGCCATTCTGAAAAGTTCCGTTTTTCAAATTTGCATCGCCCGGCAGGCCAATCCTCCCCGCGGAACGGATCGACACCATCCCTGACGGCACTGTCTTCGTGGTGAACCAAGGCACCGGGAATGTCGGCAGCATCACCGTCCAGATCGTCCCGGAACCCTCCTCCGCTCTGCTTGCTCTCGCAGGGATTCTCCCCCTGACCCTGCGACGCAAGCGGCGCTGAGCTTTTCGATTCAGAGGGCCTTGTTCCCTCAACACAGGCGTTTTCACATATCTCTTACCCGTCCATCGCCTTCAAATCCGTTTATTTCGGGGCTTTGCGACAAAACCCTCGGATCAGAGGGTGGACGAAAATGACGGATTCATGTCAGCCTCGATCCTTTCCGGGTTCAAACGCCTGTTGCCACCCTGTCGATCTATCCTGAAAGTCCCTCACTTCCCCCCGCACGGCTCCCTCAAGAGCTGGCACGTCCTCACCACCCATCATGACCTCTCGCCATCTCCCCTCGCTTGCCGTTCTCGCCCTGGGCCTTGCCTTTGCTGCCCCCGCCCTTGCCAATACCCTGACTTTCAATCCTGACAACGGCCTAATCAATGGGGATATGACGTTGACCTGGAAAAGGGCGCTTATCAAGCCGGGCAAACTCGTCGGCAATGTGCAGGAGTTCCTGGTGCTCGGAGACCTGGTTCTTGATGACGGCGATACCATGACCGCGAGCAGCGGAAGCGAGAATGCCTTGCGGGTCATCGTCGCGGGAGACTGCCATATTGCCAGAAATGCAAAAGTCACCGTCGCTGGCAAGGGAACCGTGAGCCGTGCGGGAGGCGGCCCGGGACTCTCAGGTGGGCTTGGGGGAGATGGGGGGCCGCGTGTCGAATCATTTCTCTATTTAGATTTTTGGCGGTCGTTGGATGGGATTGCAGGGAAACGCGGTGATAGTGGTATCTTCGGCGGTCGAGGAGTTAACAATCTTCAGCCATTGGCAACAGGGGGTGGAGGAGGAATGTTCGGAACGGGTGGACTTAAGGGCGCGAACGTAGCCGACAACGATAAGCCGCCGGACGCTAATCAGCCGATCCAACAAGTTAATACCCCAGGAGCAGGGGGGGCGGGAGGTATCTCCGGGAACAATGGCTACAATGCGGCGGCACCGGGAACTCCGAATGGTGCCAAGAATGGTGGCAGTGGCTTTTCGGGCTTGAGTGGTGGGAGTGGGACGTTCGAAAGATCGGCGAACGAGCAACTCGTCGGAGGAAACGGTGGAGGTAGCGGCGGAGGAGGCGGCGGAGGGGGTAGTGGTGGCACGGGCGGCAGAGGTGGTGCCGGAGGCAAGGGCAGCGACGGTTTGGATGGTGTAGACGGAGTAGGTGTTTTGGGCAGTATATCTGGAGGAAAAGGTGGCAAAGCTGGCAGAGGCGTCATCGGTGTAAAAGTGGTCTTCGGAGGACAAACCGGGTCGGGAGGTGCGGGTGGAGCGGGCCGGGAAGGCGGGGCGGGAGGGGCAGGCGGAGGGGCGATCGAACTGCTGGTGAAAGGTAAGATATTTCTGAACGGTTTGGTCGATGCAAGTGGCGCTTTGGGAGGAGTGGTTTCGTCCACGCCAATCGTGGCAGAGCCGGGAGGTAATCCGGATCCGAAGCGCAACGTGACAGATAGTGGCGAGTCTGGCGAAGACGGAGATGGGGTAGGAAATGCAAGTGGGGGTGCTGGTGGGGCGGGAGCGAACGCGACCCTGATGGAAGGAAGGGGTAAAGATGGTGGGGCTGGAGAAACAAGCTCAGGAATCTTCACCGCATCTGCCGGCGGAGGTGGAGGCGGGGGTGGTTCTGGCGGCGCGTCAGGACTCTCTGCTGCCGGAGCAGCAGGCGGCGGCGGTGGCTCCGCCGGGCTGGGGGGCAATGGTGCTGGCGGAACAGTGAGTATCCGGGCTAGCGCTGCCAGCGGTAGTGGGACTGTCAACGTCGGTGGCGGACCGAATTCATTTATTATCTACCCTCGTCCGGTGCTTTCTTCCGGCGATGACGGAGGACTAACCGTTGCAACCAATACCGCTTCAAGCACGGCACCCGGTTTCCTTGATGGAACAAGTGGTGCGAAAGTCGTTATCCCAGAGGGACAACGCGGCCAAAATATCTACTGGACCGATGACCCTCAGACACCACTTCTCCCCAGTAGCCTGATCGATGGCATTGCCCATCCATTCGGATTGGTGACGGGAAGTGATAGAATCCCGGTGCCAGAAAACACACCTCTCTATGCATTTGCGATCGCTCAACGTTTTGATGAAACCGAAGCCTTCGGCGCGGATTTCGTAGGCTTTGACGGGGTGGCAGTTCAGAATCTCTCCGGTCGAAACTTGGACAATTATCAGTTTGGAGAACCCACGGGGGATTTCGTGAGCAACGGGGTCACAAAATTTATCTATAATTTACTCAAAGTGAGCCGTGGAGTTGAAGACTTTGAGGCTGCTTACGACGGTTCACGTGAGGTAGTGTCTGACGAAATTCTGATCCTTCCTGCCAATACGGACTGGGTCACCTTGGTTCCGGAGGCTGGTTCACGTTCGGTTGGGTTAAGGGCGACCGGATTCCTCTCCGATGGGGATCTATCGGATCCCGGCGATGCGATTTTTCTCATCTCGCCAAAGCTGCAGGCCGAGGTGGTCGGTGGCACCGCCAATCTCCTGATCGGAGCCAGCGCCCAGAGGGACGTGACGATCACCAATGTCAATCCTGATGAGACAAAGGATCTCACGGTTCAAAGAATTGATGGAGATGCGGTGCCAAGGTCGTTCACACCCTTTACCTTGGCGGAGGAACAATCGACCACGATCGGCTTCAGCGTGGTGGCGGCATCCCGCGGACTGATCACCGGTGATTTCCACAGCAATGACGTTTTCGACCCGGTCGTCGCAGTTCCGGTCGGCCGTGCGGTTGCTCCGCAAAGCCGCCTGGTGGATTTCCCGGCCCTGCCTTTACAATTGCGGGCGGGTCAAGGGATCAGCGCACAGATCGTGTTCGGAAATGTCGGCGACGGCAATCTTTCGGGTCTCGGCGAGTCCAGCAATCTCCGGGGGCGTATCGTCGCCATCGGCAGTGTCGGCCTTGACGTCCAGTCCACGAACTACTCGATCAATCTGGCGGATAACGAAACGAGCATAGAACCGTTCACGCTGCGTGTGCTCGGGACGGGCGAATCCACTTTCGAGTTGGGTGCTACCTTTGAGAACGGTTCCCAAGACGGCACCAATCAACCGCATACCATTACCAGAACCGCGACGATCTCAACCAACGGGCCCGTGCCTGTCATCCGGTGGACGGATGCGGAGGCAGCGAAGCAGATCAGCGATCTACAATCCACCGGGACACTCGTCATCGATTCCAATGCGACGGGTGGCGTGCCGATCTTCATTTCCAACGAGGTGGCGGATCCCTTGGATTCCCGTGATCGCTTGAGAATTTTCAGCGCCACACTGAGCGGACCGGATGCCGGGAAGTTCAGTCTCAGCGGGATCTCCAACGGCTATGTCATCCCGACCCAGACGGAGGACTTGACGGTGACCTACACCGGCGGAGCCGCTACAAAGGGTTTTGCAACCCTCACCCTGAGCACGGACTACCTCGCTCCGGGAGGCGCAAACACGGTCGGCGAAACCTACGTATTCCAGCTTTCGGCACTGACCGGCGGTAGGTTGATCACGGATACCTACGTGGACCAAGCAGGTGATTTCAGTCCTGCGAATCCGCAACTCAATGACATCGTTACCTGGAAGCCGGGTGGCGCGGATGCCGTGTCGGGTCTCGTCTTCGGGGTCGATGCCTTCACTTCGGTAGAGGTCGCGGCAAACGCTGCGGAGGAGAACGGCACCGTCCGCATCGCCGAGGGCACCTTCTCGAATGGAGCAGTGATCGATATCGGAAAAAGCATCACGATTCAAGGCTCCGGTGCGGGTCAGACGCTCCTCTCCGGGGCAAACGCCTACCGGGTCCTACACCTCACGGAAGCGAGTGCGGTGGTCGTCCTCAGCGATCTCGGGATCATCAATGGCCTGGCGGACGTAGCGGACGAAAACGGTTTCGGCGGTGGGATCCTGAACCTGGCGAACCTTACGATCCAGCGCTGCCAGATCTCCGGGAACCTGGCCAAGAAATCCGGTGGAGGGATCTATAACTCCGGTTCGCTCGTCATCCATTCCTCGGCGATCAGCGGGAATACCGCCTCAAATATGCCCACAACCGGGGCAGGGCTCGGCGGAGGTGTCTTTAATAACGGGAATCTGCAACTTAATAACACCACCCTTTCCGGCAATGTGTCCGAGAATGATGGCGGTGGCATCAACAGTCAGGGAGACGTCGTGGTCAGCTTGAACCAATGCACCGTGACGATGAACGTATCCCGCGATCTCGGAGGCGGCATTTTCATCACCAATGCCCCCGCGACGCTGACCAACTGCCTCGTCGCTGGAAACACAGGAGCCATAGCCAATGACCACAGAGGCGCCATCGTATCGCAAGGGGTCAACTTCATCGGCGAGCCGGTAAGTGCTTCCATCACTGGTCCCGGTCCCGTCCTCACCTTCGCATCCACCGGGACGAACCTTGGCGGTGTGCTCGATGGCACCCTCAGGGACAACGGCGGCCCGACCCTGACCCACGCCTTGGTGAGGAACAGTCCGGCTCTCGATAGCGGCTCGACTGTGGATATCCCGGAAGGAATGACGTCAGATCAGCGCGGGGGAGGATTTTACCGACTGCGAGGCCTCTCCGTCGATCTCGGTGCCGTGGAAACCCTTTTCGACACCTATGTGCATGCGGTGGGGAGCGATTTCACCATCACCACCGATCAGGGAACGGCGGGTCTGGATGCCGGGGATCAGGTGACGTGGAATGGCACCTCGCTCGGCGGGCCCATAGTCCAGCTTGTGTTCGGGGTGGATGCATTCACTTCCGTTCAAAGCGCGGTGAATGCGACGGAGTCTGACGAAACGGTTCACATCGCGGGAGGAACCTACCTTGAGGGCGAGGAGATCGTCATCCCGCGTGACATGACAATGAGTGGTGACGGGGCGAATGCGACGATCCTATCGGGAGCCACCACCCACCGCGTTCTAAGCACACCGGGAGTTTCCAATATTTCCCTGACGATTTCCGACCTGACTGTCTCCGGAGGGGCGGCAGATTCGGGAGGCGGTTTCTTTAGCAATCATTCAGATCTAAACCTGTATCGATTGCATTTCACCGGGAACACGGTGTCCGGTTCCGGTGGTGCGATCGCTCTCATGGAAGGCAGATTCAGGGTTTACGACTGCACCTTCTCGGACAATTCCGCGGTGAATGGTGGGGCTATCTGGGGCGACGACAGCAATGCGAGAGTCTTCAATACGACCTTCTCCGGAAACACCGCTTCGCAAAACGGCGGAGCCTGCTACTTCCCGAACTTTACCGTGGTGATCTTCAATTCGACGTTTGCCGGGAACTCGGCAGGTAACTTTGGAGGAGGTGTCTACAACAATGCCTTTGGTATCGCGATGGATAATACGATTCTGGTGGGGAACACCGCACCAGAAGGGCATAATGTTTACTCAGAATCTGCCGCCAGGGGCGAGATCATCAGCGGCGGCGGAAACGTCATCAATCTACCGGGAACCCTTTCAGACATTTCCGAACTCCTGCTTCCGCTCGGGGATTACGGTGGCCCGACACCCACCCGGGCTTTGGCACCGGGCAGCCCCGCCATCGAGGCGGGAAACAACGCGGAGATTCCGGTGGAAATCACAGCCGACCAACGGGGCTTCCCCCGTATCTTTGGCAGCACCGTTGATGCCGGTGCGGTGGAGTATGGCGATGAGATCACGACGGAATCCGTCGAGGTGTCGGTTTCGCCCGGACTGACGGTGAAGATTAGAATTCAGGATCTCATCGACGGTGCGGGCGGCGGAGTGAATGATCCTTTCAATCTGGTATCGATCACCAGTCCCGGCAACGCGGGAAGCAGCACCCGCATTTCCGGTGGCTTCATCGTCTATCAGGCGGCACTAGGCCAAACCGGCATGGATCGTTTCACCTACGTGCTCACCGATGGCACCCGGACAACCACCGGCACGATTCAGGTGAATCCGCAGGACGCCGGCGATGCCCAGACACTGAACATTGTCAGTATCGAAGTCGGGGCCAAGGCCGTTATCCGTGCGGCAGGCGTGCCGGGTATGTTCTATCAACTCGAACATACGGATGACTTGAGTCCTGCCGACTGGGCGTCCATGGGTGGCCAGGTCCAATGCCCTGCGGGCGGCATCATGGAATTCACGGATCCGGGACCCATGCCGGACAAGCGATTCTACAGGGTCGGTCACGTCGCTGGAGTCGAATGATCTTCAACCATCTCTTCCTATGAACCGACTTATCTCACTCATGCTACTTTGCTGCGGCGCATCGCCAGCATCCGCGGCGATTTCTGTCAACTTCACCGGCGGGATCATCCCCGACGGTTCGGCCACCGGAATCAGCGCGAGCACCACGCAAAATCTTCCGAACGAGACCATCACCGGGATCACCGTAAATCTCGAGATCAGCGATGTCGCTGGTGAGGGCACCTTCCTGGGCGATCTCTATTTCTATCTGACGGATGGCAATGTGTTGGTCACCTTGCTCAATCGACCTGGTCGCAGCGCCAGCCGTCCCGTCGGGTACGATGATACGCTGGGACTTAATCTAACCTTCAGCGATGCCGGCACCATTGATGCCCATGAGTATCGCCCGGCGATTTCCGGCGACAACAACACCCCGCTGTCCGGTGAATTAACCGGCGTCCTTCAACCGGACGGTAGAACCACCAGCCCGGCCACCGTGGTAACCGCGGATTCTCGTTCGACTTCGCTATCGGATTTCAACGGTCTGAGCGCGGACCGGACCTTCACCCTCTTCGCCGCCGATCTCTCCGGTGGGATCAGCCACCAGATCGATTCCTGGGGCCTCGAGATCACCACAGTTCCCGAGCCCTCCACCACGTCACTTTTTCTGGGTGCCGCCGGATTGGGCTTAGGTTATCGTCGTAGAAATCCACCCCGTTTCCGGCAAAGCCAAGGGTAGTCTGTGATCGGCAACGTGAAATTCATTGAGATTGCGCGTCCGGAGACCCGGCTGAATTCTCCCTCGTTCAAGGTCGCCAGACGATGACAGAAAAGCAGACGGACGGCGGCGAACAACTTTATCGTGAGAGCCGATCCGAGCGCCCCGAATTACGAACTCTGCCCATAGTCCCGCATGCCGCCGGGCACTTGCAAGATCGGACGGGAGGATCGCAGTGCTGCTAAGGATTTCTTCAACATATGCCTCCCTGCGATCGCGATTCTCCGGCGTGGCCCGGGGGTAAATTATTGAGATGACGGGGCATGGCGGTTGAAAACCGCCACCACGGGGCGCGGTCAGACGGTGATCTTTTTCGTGATTTGGGTGAGGAGATTGCGGAGTTCTTGCGGCAACGCGGCGGGGATGGACGGAACTTCCCGGCGGCGAGGCGGCGCAGGCCACGAAGAACGCTGTGAGTGTGCGCAACGTCTCAGGAGGAATGCCCCCGCCGCGTTGGACTTGGCGGGTTCGAAGCGGTGTGGCGCTTCTCGTTCCCAACGCACTCCAAAGGTTGGCGCTTCGAGCTCAGCCGAGCACCAGCCCCGGGGGGAGGGACTCGCCGTAGAGGCCGGCGCGCTCGGATTTTTCGATGGGGACGTATTCCTCGACGCGGGAAATCTTGAAGGCGGGAAATTTGGCTTTGTTCAGCTTGCTGGCGATCTCCTTGCGGATGGATTTCGGTAAATCGAGAGCCCGGTTGTCGGTGACGCGGGCGGCGCGGAGGAAGGCTTCGGCGAGCTCGGGGGAATCCTTCCAATCGAGATCGCGGAGTTCCTCGAAGGCGGCGGCAACGCGGTCGGGCGGGACGACGGCTTCGGGGCCGGCGTGGAGCGGGGTGCGGTTGAGGAGCTGGCCGAGAGCGTCGAAATACGGTGCGGCGTAGGCGTTTTCCTCGGCGAGCGATCTGGCTTTTTCGGTGAAAATGGTGATGAGCTCGGCCTTGGTGGCAGAGTCGATGCGTTCGAGCGAACCGGCAAGGCGGACGAGTTCGGCGGCAGGGTTTTTCCGCTGGCGGAGCATCTTCATTTCCGCGGCGAGGACGGCTTGTTGGCGTTCGGCATCGAGTCCGCCGGCGACGCGGCGCCAGAGGATGTGCTCCTGGAGTTTGACGCGCTTCGGCGGCTGGGCGGTGCGCTCGGACTGGATTTTCCAGAGATCGTCGATGCGGGCCGGGTCGGTTTCCGCGCCGAATCCAGGACGCAGGAACCAGCCGGCTAGGATCAGCCACGCCTCGTCGTGCTCGATGGAATTGATGCGGCACGGGACGCAGCGTTTGAGCGTGGCCCAAAGCGCGCGGATCAAGAACAGATTCCACTGCGCTTTCTGCTGGCCGAGGATTTCCTCCAAACTCTTGAGCAAGCGGGCGGCGGTGAGCGGATCGGCGGCGTCGAGGTGTTTCGAGAAAATGGCGGCAATGCGCTTTTTCGCGGCGTCGAGCGCCCTGGTTTCGACGCCGGGATCTGCTTCGTTTTCGGAAACGACCTCGGCGGGGCCGCCGGCGCCGAGGTTGAAGGAAAGCGGCCAGGATTCGGTGCTGCCGGGCAGGGCGCTGACGCAATCGAGCTGGAGCAGGCCGAGCTCGGTGAGGCGGGCGGTGAGATTGACGGGGATTTGCCCGGACTCGGCGCCGGCGGCGGGGCGGACGAGGGTTTGCAGCGGCGGGAGTTTGCGAAACCGGTCGGGCTGCCACGGGCGGACGGTGCCGGCACGGTCCTTGTCGTGATGATTCGAGGCGCAAATGCGGACGCGGACCGGACGGTTCACGCGGAGTTGGATCCCGAGGTCGCGGATTTCGTGGACTTCGCCGGGCGCGGATCCGCGGGGTAGGATGCAGACGAGGGACGGCGGTTCGCCTTTGTCGGGCTTGTGGACTTCCAGGTAAATCGAGCGGGCGGCGCCGGATTCGATGCGGGCGGCGCGGTGGTGGAGGATGCCGCCAAAGCGCGCCGCGCCGCGGGCGACGGCGAGGTCCGGCTCGGGATTGTCCAACAGATGCGGCGCGGGACCGGCTTGCCAGGTGGCAATGAGCTGTCGGATCCGCTGGCGCAAAATTACCGGATAGAGCGAGCCGCCATTGAACAGGACGGCATCGACGGCGGGGCGTTCGCGGAGAAACGCGGCGAGGTGGTGGGTGACGGCGCTGTCAGCGGCGTAGGGCAGGCCCCATTCAACGAGTGCCGCGCCGGCGTCGGCGGGTTTCGCATCGGCGGGGCATTCGGGGAAAAATCCGTCGAGCAGGATGCCGTCGATTTCCGCGCGAGTGACGCTGGCGGCAAGGGTGGCGGCGAAAAGGTCCGAGCCGCGGCCGGGCAGGGAAATGGGAAATGTTTCGTCCGGCGGGCCGTCGGTGGCGAGGCAGCGCTCTTTGAGATCGCGGCAACGGGCGACGAGGTCGTCCCACTGTGAGCCGGCGAGCTTGTCGGATTTTCCGGCGAACCGCGGTTCGAGCAAATGGGCGATGGCGAGGTCGATGTTGTCCCCACCGAGCAAAATGTGGTCGCTCACCGCGACGCGGCGGATCGCCGGCTGCGCGGATCCGGGGTGGCGCTCGATCTCGAACAAACTGAAATCCGAGGTGCCGCCACCGACATCGACGACGAGGACATGGTGCGGCTTGCCGTCGTTTTCCGGGAGCTGGCTCCACAGCGCCTGCGGGTCGCGATGCGCCTCGAGCCAGCGGTAAAACGCGGCCTGCGGTTCCTCCAGCAGACGGACGTTTGCGGGAAATCCAGCTTCCGCCGCGGCGTCGAGCGTCAGGCGCTGGGCGGCGGCGTCGAAGGAGGCGGGGACGGTGATGGTGATTTCCTGGTCGTCGAACTTGTCGGGAAATTTCGCATCCCACGCGCCGCGGAGATAGTTCAGCAACAGGGCGGACGCGCGGATCGGCGAGATTTTCCGGTCCGCCGGGATTTCCTCCGATCCCCATGGCAGGAACGCCGCCTGCCGGTCCACGGCGTGGTGGCCGAGCCAGGATTTCGCCGAATGCGCGACCCGCCCCGGCGTCTCGCCCGCGCGCTTCCGGGCAAAGCGGCCGACGACCCACTCGGCCCGCGATGTCGCCTGCGAACCTTGGATCTGCGCGGCTTCGCGGAGGGTGGGCAGATAGAGAAACGAGGGCAGGGTGGGGGACTCGGCGAGGCGCTCCGGGGATTCCCATTGGGAAATCGGAAATACTTGCGAGACCGCGTCCTCCGCGCCGAGCGGGGTGAATGCCATCGCGCAGTTCGTCGTGCCGAGATCGATGCCGATGCTGAACTTTGGGGCGGGCATAACTTAGAAGAAATTGCCCACGGAATAGGCGGAGCACACGGAAGGGAAGATCTGGGCTTTGGATGAAGATTTATTTAACCACAAATGAACGCTGATGAACACAGATGAAGAGGGAGAAGATGGTGAAGTGTTATGGAAATGGCTTCGGACGATTTGGCTCGGCTCCAGAGCTGAGTCGAATGGATTTTCAACTTCCAGTCTGAGCGACCATCATAAAGAGAACCAAAAGAGAGATGATGATGAAAGGGAGTGGTGATAGTGCCCAAGCGGCCCTTAACACGGTGTTTCCGGGGTTGGCACGAAATCGCAGGCGAATGGCCTCGGCGATGGTAGGAAAAAGGCATCCGTAGAATGCGATTCCCGTTGTGCCTCCAACAGGAATAATCAAAAGGGCGAATTTTTCGCTGTGGTGGACTGATAGTAGATCGTAGATACCGGCCCCCCCCCAAAACGATCCACCATACCGCCGCGCCGATGCTCGCAACTTTCAAGGCATTGGACTGATCGATTTTCAATGATTTAATGAAGCCTTTTTCCAATCCCTCTTCATACGCGTTCATCGGTGTCCATCTGCGGTTGATTGAATCTTAGTTTCCTTCCGTGTTTTCGGTGTATTCCGTGGATAGATTCTTCACTCCATCCGCACTTGAAACTCAACCTTCCATTTCTGGTCGGAAGCGGTGTGTTTCATCCATAGTTCGAGGTTTCCGAGTTCGGTGACAATGGGGTTGATTTTCACGGGGACGGCTTGGCCTTCCTCGAAGCCTTCCACTACCGGAAGCTCTACTTCGATGCGGCTGATTTCCTCCAGCTCGCGTTCGGCGTTGGGGAGGATTTGGCCGGGTGTGTCGCCGCTGCGGATTTCCGAGGAAAAGAAGCGGAAGCTGGCGGGCTTGCCGGTCACCAACCCGAATTCGCGGCCTTTGATGAGGCATTCGCTGCCTTCCTCCATGCCTTGCGGGACGACGCAGAGCGCTTTCACAGGCGGCTTGAATCCGGGGACTGCGGGCATCGAGGTTTCGAGGCCGATATAGTATGAGCGCGCGGTGCCGGCCTTGATGCGGATGCCGTGGCCGGTGGCGCGATTGCGGCCGTAGAACGCGGCGCCTTTGGCGACGGCGAGGTCAGGTTCGTCGCCTTCGAGGGCGCGGACGGGCTGGCCGCCGTTCCACGAGGCGAGCAGGTCGAGGACGCGCTGGCGCATCGGGCGGGCTTTGAAAACGCCGCCGTTGAACAGGACTGCGCTCGGGCGGAGGTAGCCGGCTTCGAGCGCTTCGGGGCGGACCCGGGCGGCGAGCGCTTCGCTGGATTTCACGTTCTGCAAGCCGCGGGTCAGAAAGCGCGCGAGGTGCTTGCTGATGACGGCGTCCGCGGCGTATGGCAGGCCAAGTTCTTGGAGCGCGGCGGCGGTGTGCTCGACCGGCATTTCCGTGACGGGTGTCATTTCGAGAAACCCATCGAGCGCGACCTGCTCCAGCGTCTGACGATCGAGCTTGGAGGCCAGCGTGCCGGTGAAAAGATTGGAGCCGCGCGCCGGGACAGTCACCGGCGCTTCATTTAGCGATTCGTCCGAAAACAGCGCGACCTTGGCGGCGCGCGCCGAGTGGATGAGCGAGAGAAATTGCCAGTCATCGATGGCGTGGCCGTCGTTTTCCAAGTGGAAACGCAGCGTGTAGGCCAGCGCGAGGTCCATGTTGTCGCCGCCCAGCAGCAGGTGTTCGCCGACGGCGATCCGCTCTACGGCGAGGTTTCCCTCGTCTTCCGCGATGGAAATCAGGCTGAAATCCGCCGTCCCGCCGCCGACGTCGCAGACGAGAACGATGTCGCCCGCTGCAACCTGCGCCCGCCAATCGCCGCCAGCTCCGGCGGTCCAGGCGTAAAACGCGGCTTGCGGTTCCTCGAGCAGGACAACGTTTCGCAGCCCCGCAGCCTCGGCAGCTTCGTGGGTGAGCGTCCGCGCGACTTCGTTGAAGGACGCGGGAACCGTGAGCACGATTTGGCATTTCTCCAAATCCCGCTCGCGCCCGACGGCGGCTTCGGCGTGGAGAAATCCCTGTTTCAAGTGCTCCAGATACCGGCGCGAGCACTCGACGGGCGAGAGTTTTGCTTCCGGGATTTCCGAACCCCATGGCAGGATCGGCTGGCGCGGGTCGATGTGCGGGTTGGAAAGCCAGGATTTCGCTGATGTCACGAGCCGGTCGGGCACGAGCGCGCCGTGATCTCGGGCAAATTCGCCGACGATTTCCCGGCCTTCATGCGGCCAAGGCGGCTGGATGTCCGCGTCGGGAAACTCCTGCGGATGCGGGATGTAAAGCGCGGATGACAGGGTCGGCAGCTCGCCGATCTGGTTGGGCGCGAGGATCTGCGGGATTTCGACAATGACCGGCGGTGAGCCATCGAAATCCGCGACGGCGAGCGCGCTGTTGCTGGTGCCAAGGTCGATGCCGAGGCTGAATTGGAGATCCATGATGAGGGGAAAATCAGTCTGGGAGCCTTATTTCAGCTCGATCTGTGCCGGAGCGAGCGCGGGCAGGTGGTCCTCGTCCGGGTGCAGCACGCGCGGGAGTTTTACCGAGGTCACGCGCCAGCCTTTGTGGACCAGCTCGCCGACGAACGGCGCCTCGCCGGACAGATTTCCGACGAGCCGGATTTCCTCGCTGGAATACCCTTCCGGCACCCGCACTTCGGAGCCTTCGTCATCCTCGGCGATCGGTTCGATGGTGAAATGCTCGTTCAGCGCCGCCTTGCAACCCTGATGCACCGCCCGCACCACCGAGCCGACCTGCGCGTCCGTGTAGGGCGTGATTTCGTCCATTAGGAAATCGATAAAACGGCCTTTTTCCTGAAACACGCTGAGCAGCGTGACGACTTCCGCTTGGCCGGAGGACCTTGCTGACGCGGCGTGCTGAGGCGCCGGTTTTACCGCCTCGGCGGCGGCCCGCGGTGCTTCGGCGGGCGCGGTGCGGATGCCCAAGGAAAGAATCATGGCGACCACCGCCACCAGCAGCGCGGCAATGGCGATAGGCTGCGCAAATGGCGCGGCCTGCGGAGCGAGCAGCGCGGCGCACAGCAGGATCAGGAGGATGGTGGCGAGAGTGACGGAGTTTTTCATGAGTCGGTAAATCGGACGGACGCCGCGACCTTTGCCGAACCCGCCGCTTATGGCCATCACAAGATTCGCCGGGGAAATCCCCGGTAAATCCATGCCCGAATCGCTGCCGGACAGGCGACCCGGGGGCGTTTGGAATGACGCTTCGCCAGCCGTCCGGCGGAATCCCGCATGGGGATTTCCCTCCGCCGCCGGGCTACCTTCCGGAATTCTGGATCAGGGAGCGGAGGCGGTCGTTGAATGAAGTGGCCGCGGCGAGCTCGGAAATGGGGAGGTGCATGCGGTAGCGCCAGTAGAACGGCATGATGGCCGGGATATTGATGCGCTCTTCCTCGGGGCGGGGATGGCGGAGGGTCTCCTCCATACCCAGGAGGTCCTGCAACGGGAAAATCGCCCACATCGCGGGCGAGTAGAGGTGCTGGGCGACGATTTGCTCGTTGATTTGGCCGGACATTTCCTCGGATGGCCAAGCGAGTCCGAGCATGTGCCAGGCGAAGCGACCGGTGGTATCACGGTCCTCTTTCCACCAGGCGCGAAGGGTGGGCATGTCGTGGGTGGAGGGGCTGACGACGCTGAGATACGGAGCGTCGGCGGGATTGAAGAACTCGATCTTGTCGGTCTTGGGCATGCGCTGGATTTCCAATGACAGGATGCCGAGTTCCTTGAGGACGCCGGGGACGCAGGCGGGGACCATGCCGAGATCCTCGCCGCAGAGCAGCATGTCGCTGGCGCGGCGCATGGCGGGGAGCTTTTCCAGGCCCTCGGCTTGCCAGAATTCCTCCTGGCGGCGGAAGAAATAGTCGTTGTAGAGCTGCTCGACCTTCCAGCGGGTGCCTGGGTCGAGTTCCTGGAAGGTGCGGGTGAGCTTCATGCCGCAGCGCGGGTGGAAGAGGCGGCCCTGGGAGCCGGGAACTTCAAAGAAAAGCACCTCGCTGGCGCAATCGAGCAGGCCCTCGCGGAGGGCGGCGTCGTGGGGATTGAGCTCGAGATATTCCACGATTTGCCGCTGGGTGCGGAGGTGCTCGCGGAGGCGGAAGCTGCCATCGCCGCAGTCCTCAAGGAAATTCTCGCGGACGTATTCCGCGGCGTCGCCGAAGCGATCGCGCAAGGAATCCCAGCGGATGTAAGGCTGGCAGAAGCGCCGCTGGTCGAACCAAATATCACGCTCGCCGAACTCCTCGATACGGATCGGCAGCGCGGGGTCGAACCAGCCCATGATGCCGTCGATCTGATCAAACGGGATTTGCCAAATCCGGAAGAAACCGAGGATGTGGTCGATGCGGTAAGCATCGAAATAGCGGCTGAGCTGGGCGAAGCGCGCCTGCCACCAAGCGTAGCCATCGCGGCGCATGACCTCCCAGTCGTAGGTGGGAAATCCCCAATTCTGGCCTTTCACGGCGAAGGCATCGGGCGGCGCGCCGGCTTGGGCGTCCATCTTGAACAGGTGCGGCGCGGACCAGGCGTCCACGGATTGGCGGTCGATGCCGATCGGCAGGTCGCCCTTGAGCGCGAGGCCCTTGGCGTGGAGATGGGCGACGGCGTCGGCGAGCTGGAGGTCGAGCTCGCACTGGAGCCAGATGTGGTAGGCGAGCTCCGGCCAGAGCGGATTTTCCGGCTCGGCGAGGGCGGCGACGCGGGTGGCGTCGTAGCGCGCACAGTCAGCCCATTGGGTGAAATCCGCGGTGCCGAATTCGTCGCGCTTCACGCAGAAGACGGCGTAGGGGACGACCCACTCGCGGGTTCTTGCGAGGAAATCGGTGAAGGCGGCGCCGCCGAGAATGGCCTTGCGGTGCTTGTCGAAAATCCGGCGCGTGAGGGCTCGCTTGGCGAGCATGACCTCGGGGTGATGCACGCTGTCCTCGCCGTTTAGCCGGACGCGGGCCGCTTCGAGATCGCGCGTGAAATCGGCCGGCATCTTATATTGCAGCGCGTCGATCCGCAGATAAATCGGATGCAAGGCGAAGACGCTGATGGCGGAATAGGGGTAGGAATCCATCCAATCGTGCCCCGAGGTGGTGTCGTTGATCGGGAGGATCTGGACGAGCTTCAGGCCGGTATCGGCGGCCCAGTCGGCAAATGGTTTAAGATCGGCGAACTCTCCCACCCCCAGACTTTCGGCGCTGCGGAGCGAGAAGACGGGCATGGCGACGCCCGCCCCGCGGAAGAGGCCGGCGGAGCCCCGGCGAAAGCACTCGTCCACAACATGCGTCCACTGGCGGGCGGCGATTTCCCTGCGCTCCAGGACGCGGTTGTCACCGTTCTCCACGCTCACAACGCACTTAAGCTTCGGGTCATAGAGTCCGTATTTATACTCGATTCGCCAATCGGCCGGGAGCCGGACATGGAGCTGCCAGAGATTCGGCTCCACCTCGGTAAGCGGGACGGCGGAGAGCCAACCCCAATTTCCCAGCTCGTCCACGCTGCCGATGATGCAGGGCACGCGCCCGGCGGGCACCGTGGCCATGCGCAGGCTGAGCGTGTGGTTCGCATTGGCCGGCACGGGCGCTGCCGCGAAATCCGCCTGAGCGCGCTGGGTAGCAACGAAAGCCTTGGTCTCGAACGAGTAATCGGGCGTGCCGGCGGAACTCCACTCGTCCCGGAGAACGACGGCATCGGATGCATCGAGGTCCAGCTCGACGTCGCGGGATTTCCATTCGTCGAGCACGACGCCATTGCCTTCCTGGCGGAGCTGGTAGCCGTATTCCAAGCGGAATTTCCCCGCGCCGCGCACGTCGATTTCCGCCTCCCACTGGCGCTCGCTGCGCCAGCGCATGGGCGTCACCTGATCGAAGCGGATGCCTCCCTCGCCAAGGACGACGGAGTGGTTCAGCCAGAGCGATTGGCCGGGGGTGGTGTGGTAGTTCAGGCGGAAAACGATCTTCATGCGGGGCCGAGCTTCCGGGAAATCGCCCGTTTGGCCAATGGAAAAACGGCGGTTTCCCGCTGCCGGGCCTTCAGCTTGCGAGGAAATTCCGGATCAGGCGCAGGCCGGCGTCCTGGCTTTTCTCCGGGTGGAACTGGCAGGCGAAGAGGTTCCCGCGCTCGACCGCGCCGGCGAATGCGCGCCCGGCGTAATCCGTTTCCGCCACGACATCCGCGGGCTTTTCCGGCTCCGGGAAATACGAGTGGACGTAGTAGAAATACGGCTCCGCGCCGAGGCCGCGCCAGACGCGCGTCTCGCCGTGCATGGGCAGCGCGGAGTTCCAACCCATGTGCGGGATTTTCACGCCGGGAGACTCGGGAAAGCGCACGCATTTCCCCGCCACCACGCCAAGACCGGCGATTCCCGGCGCTTCCTCGCTCGCGTCGAACAGCAATTGATATCCCACACAAATCCCAAAATACGGCCTATCCGCAGCCATCCAGTTCTTGAGAAATCCGTCCAGCCCGCGCGCCACCAGCCGCTCCATGCAATCGCCGAACGCGCCTTGGCCGGGGAAAATCAGGTGGGTGGCACCCGCCGCATCTTCCGGCCGCGCGACGATGAGCGGCTCCTCGCCGAGCGAGCGCACCGCATTTTCGACGCTGCGGAGATTCCCCCCGCCGTAGTCGATGATGCCGATTTTCACAATGCGTCCTTGGTGCTCGGGATGCCGATCACCCGCGGATCGCGCTCGCAGGCCTCGCGGAGCGCGCGGGCCAGCCCCTTGAATACCGCCTCGGCGATGTGATGGCCGTCGCGGCCGTAAAGCACCTCGATGTGGACATTGGCGCGCAGGTTCGAGGCCAGAGCGCGGCAGAATTCCTCGACCAGCGTGAACGGCATGTTCGGCGCGGACGGCGTGTTGGCCGGCGCGCGGAATTCCAAGTGCGGGCGATTGCTCAGGTCCACCACCACGCGGCAGAGCGTCTCGTCCATCGGCAGGTAGGCGCAGCCGTAGCGGCGGATTCCCTCCTTGGTTCCCAACGCCTCGCGCATGCAATCGCCGATGACGATGCCGGTGTCCTCGATGGTGTGGTGGAAATCTACTTCGATGTCGCCCTTCGCCGCCACCGTAATATCGAAAAGGCCGTGCTTCGCGAACAGCGTGAGCATGTGGTCGAAAAACGGGATCCCCGTGGAAATCGTCGATTTCCCAGAGCCATCGAGATCGAGCGAAAGCTCGATGGCGGTCTCGGCGGTTTTCCGGCTGCGGCTGGCGGTGCGTGCGGCGGGCATCGGGGGCGGATTACGGTTTGCCCTTCGCGGCTTCGAGCTTCTCGACATAGGGCGTGGGCACCCCGGCGCTCTTGGCATCGGAAATCGCGGTGGTCACGGCGGCATCGCTGGATCCGTTGTGAATCATGGCCCAGGCTTCGTGGTAGGCACGGCCGGCATCCTTGCCCAGTTCCAGCGGCTTGCGCTCGGCGAGGCGCTTGAGCTCGGTTTCGCCATTGCGGACGGCCTCCTCCAAGGATGCCTTGTTGTAGGGGCTGGTGGTGAACCAGTGGACGTTGGCGGCTTTTTCCGCCTCGAAGCGCGCCTGCATTGAGGCGGTTTCGTCCTCGATCGCCTTCTGCGAAACGGCGCGATCGTCCGTGGACATGCGCTCCAGTCCGGCCATGCGCTTTTGCTCGCGATCTTCGAGGGTAGCCAGCGCCTGCTTGGCTTCATTCATATACGTCTGGACGACCTGCGTCATCAGCGGGGCGATCGACCCGGCGGCGGCGGTGTTGTCGAAATCCTTGGTAAATACCTCGTATTCGCGGAGCGCGCCGAGGAACTGGCGCTCGGCGACCAGCGCCCGGATTTTCGCTTCGCGGACGTTCGCGTCGAACTCGAGTTCGTTCGCCTGGTAGTCCGCGGGCGTGACCATGACGCCGCCGACCTTGACGCCGCCGGAGGAAATCGTGTCGGATTCCTTTTTGAGGGTTGCCAGGATTTCCTTGGCCTTCCTCACGTGGGAGCTGTCCGGGTAGGCTTTGAGGAAGCGGTTCACCTCCGCGATGCTCGAGGCATAGTCGCTCGCGGAGAGCAGGTCGGGCATCGGCAGAATCTTGGAAATCGGCAAGAACGCCTTTTCGTCCGGCTGCTCGCGCTCGACCTTTACCACGTCCGACTTGGGAACGATTTTCTCGTCCTTGATCGATGAAGTGACTTGGACGACGAGCGTGTAGCTCTCCGCGTCTTCACGGAGGATTTTGCCTTCCAGCTTGGATCCGTCCTTGAGCAGGAAGGTATCCGCGACGCCGGGAGAGGCGAGGGCGAGCGAGCAAATCAGGGCGATGGCAGAGTGGGGTTTCATGAGGCTGTGGGATTGTGGATGATCGGAAAAATCGATGGTTACGGATTTGCCGGAGGCGGCAAGAGCGCCTGCCGCAGTTCCTCGGCGGTGGATACGGTGAGCGGCGGCTGGTCTCCGATTTGGATCGTAACAGACTTTGCCGCCACGTCATCCCCGGGCTTTGCCATTCTGCGCCGGACGGCGCGCGCGGGCAGTCGCGAGACCGCCACCTTGAGCTCCGGGGCCACGTCCGCGCCGCTGGTGACGACCACCGGGAAAAGCCGCGCGATCGTCGCCTCGACGAGGTCCGTGTGGAGGATCGGACGCTCCGGCACATAGTCGGGCAGCGGCGTGGCGAACTTGCTGAAGCTCTCGACCAGCGGACGGCCGAGCGCCGCCAAACGGCCCTCCGCGGAGGAAATCAGCCCGGCCGTGGAATCGTCGAATAGCATCACCAGGTCTGTCACCGGCAGATCGATGAGCCGGGCATCGTCCGGGCATTCTTTGAGGAAATCCGCGGCGGTGAACAGCTCGGCGGAGGTTGTCGCCAGATCGTCGGCCCACAGCAGCCATCTCTCGTCCGGAGAAATCGCGGCCACGTCCAGCACCGCCTGCATCGCCAGTCCGTAGAGGAACGCGCGGCCCTCGCCGACCGGAGCCGGGGCGTCCCGCGAGAACTCCCGCAGGCGCGGACCCTTCGTGAAGGCCATGCGCGCTTTCTCCAGCAGTGATATGGCCTTTTCCCGGTAAATTTCCTGGCCGCTCGCGCCATAGGCCGCCACATAGGCGGAAACCATGCGGAACGTGCTGCCGGCATGGGAGGAATCGTCGCGTGGAAATTCGCCGCGGCGCTCGTTGCGGACCTTGAGCAGCCGCTTGCGAGTCGCCTCGTAGCGCGGCAGGAAATCCTCGACTGGAACGTGCAGACCCGCCGCGATTTCCGCCGGGGTCTGGCGCATTCCGAGCGTGTTCTTGCGGAAGAACTCGCGCCGCGGATCCGCCTCCGAAGGCAAATTCCCGAGGCCTTTCATGCCCGTCGCGCGGATCCACCAGGCCGCGTCCTCCGGCGGCAGGTCCTTTTCGATTTCCTCCACGCTCCACACCCAGTTCGCCGGATCCGGCTGGACCGAAAGGCCGATGGCGAACAGACCCTCCGCCGTCAGAAATGTCTTCTCGGCGAACGCGATGAGATCCAGCGCACGCTCGCTCGCCGCCGCATTTCCGGTCGCGCGGCTCGCGTCGAAAAGCGCCACCGCCGCCCGCGCCTGCGAAACGCAATCTCTTGCAAACGAAGGGAATGCCCACGAGCTCCCGCGCCGCGCAGTATACACCCCGCCCTCCAGCGGGTCGAACATCGGGCTTGGCAGGATGTCCCCCAGCAGGCTGTTCAGCGTCTCCAGCGCCTTCTCGCGTATTTCCGCCGGCACCCCGGGATTGAGCGCGGCGACCGCCAGCAAATCAATCGAACCCGCCGGAAACAGCCCGCCCGCCTCATCGAACGTGTGGGAAGAGGGGTCGTAATACGAGGCGAGCTGGCGCACGGCCCGCAGCGAATCCTCCGCCGGCTCCTTGCTCGCCGTGCGCGTGTTCCGCCGGCGGCCGATGCGCTCTTGCCGGCCGCCGTTGTCCAACCTGCTGTTCTTCAACACGTAATCGGGAGAATCCTTCCAGCTCGAGGCGACCATCGTGTGGGATTGCTCGAAAATGCTCCCCACCGCATCCTGCGAAGCGGACGTCACCGGCAGCCACGCCACCGGGTTCGCCTCGTAGGTCATCCACAGGAACAGCGGTAGTTGCAGCGGGCGGTTGATTTCCGCGCAAAGATCGGCGGTGAGCAAGCCGATCTCCCGCGCCGAGTCGCCGTCGATGAGCACCGGCACATAGCTCGCGTTGATTTGCGCCACGCGCCCGGAATCCGCCTCAAGCGCCGCGAGAACTTCGAGAAATCCCGGTTGTTGCGGCATCGCGACCACCGCAAAAACGAGCCGGTCCGCGGCCTTCGCCCGCTCCAGCGTCTCCCGCGTCCAAGGCTGCCAGTGAATCGGCGAGGCTGCCTGGCTGCGGTAAATCGACCCCGGGAAATCGCCCAGGCGGTTCGCATTCAATTCGTCCGCCACCTGGACCGGACGCTCCCGCGGCTTGTCCGCCACCTGCGCCCCCCGCTTCCGGCAGCCCGGCTGGAGCGCCAGAAATCCGGCCAGAATCGTGAGCAGGAAGGGACGGACGGCGCGGCGGGATTTCATGGATCGGACGTGAGGATTCCGGCGGAAAATCGCGGCTTCCGGCGGCGCGCGCATCCTGAAGAAAAGACTTCCGCAGTGGCAAGCCGAAGCTACCCTCTCCCCACAATTCCCGACGCCCTTGTGATCAGTATTGCCGTTTCAAGTCAAAAAGGAGGGGTGGGTAAGACCACCGTTTCCATCAATCTCGCCCACTCGTTCGCCCGCGCCGGCGTGAAAACCCTGCTCGTCGATGCGGATCCACAAGGCTCCGTCGGCCTCTCCCTTACCCGCCAGTCCCGCCTTCTTTCCGGGTTCTACGATTTCCTGGTCGATCCCGGCATCGATCTCGACCGCCTCATCGTCCCCACCCGGTTGGAGGCCTTTTCCCTCGTCGCCTGCGGCCAAGCCAGCGATTACGAGGCTGGCGGCGGCGGCATGGGCGCCCACCTTTCCCGCGTCCGCGGCTTTCTGCGCGGCGTCGCCGACCGTGGGTTCGACCTTTGCCTCCTCGATACCGCTGCCGGCCTGTTCGGCGTCACCGGCGACGTCATCGCCTCCAGCGACGCCGTGCTGATTCCCCAGCAATCCGAGCCGCTCGGCATCCGCTCCGTCCCGAAATTGCTCGAAGGCCTCAACCGCATCCGCGTCATGAATCCCCGGCTCAAGGTGCTCGGCGTCTGCCTCACCATGGTCCAGCAAAGCATGCCGGAAAGCACCGAGGCCGCCGCCGCCATGCGCCAGCTCCTGCCCGAGGAAATGGTCTTCCGCACCCAGATCCCGCGCGATCCGCTATTTGTCCGCGCCAGCGCCCGCGGCCTGCCTGTCGGCGTCATGGAGGAAGGCTCCGGCGCGCTCGCCGTCTTCGATGCCCTCCGCGGTGAAATCGAGGACAAGCTCGAGCACCGCCGGGACCGCTATTGAACCGCCGCCGATGGACCCCATCAATCCCTGGCTCGATCCCGAGGAAGTCCGCCGTCTCGCGGACCGCCTGATGCGTCCCGAAGCCGGCCCGCCCCCCGCCGTGGCCGATGCCGGATTCGATGCCGCGTTCGAGGGTTACGCCACCCGGCCCCCGCCGCTTCCCGCCGCCGTGCCCCAAGCCGCCCCGCCGCCGCCCCCGCCAGCAGCCCGCCCGGCGCCCGTCATGGAAAATCCGGCCACCGCCCGCGGCCCGTTTCTCGATCGCATCCACCGCTTTCGCGCTTGGATGCGCGACAGCTTTTCCGCCTCCGGCCTCTTCATCCTGGACCGCGAGGGCGCCGTCATTTTCGACGAAAGCAACCACGGCCGCCTCCATTTCCTCGCCCGCAGCCTCGCCCTCGCCTCCCGCAGCCCCGGCTCCACCGCGGGGAACGTCCATGTGAAAATCGGTGCCGGCGCCACGCTCGAAGTCATCCCCGTGGAAACCGCTTATGGCTGCCTCGTGCTCGGTGCCGTCGTGCCCGAGCCGCTCGATCCCGCCGCTGTCTCCGCCGTCATGAAAGCGCTCTGCCAGATTGCCGCGCCGCCCGCCGGTGCCGCGGCAACTTGACGCCGGGACGATCCCTCCGCAGGCTCGGCCCATGCAGCCGGAATCCAGTTATCCCCCAGCCCTGCCGCCCTCCACCCCGGCCAATTGGCGTCTCTACCTGGAGCTTGCCTCCCTCGCCGGACTCGTCATCCCGCTCGTCGGCCACATCGTCGGTCCGCTCATCCTCTGGCTGATCAGGAAAGACAGCGACCCGCTAGCCGATGTCGAAGGCCGGAAGGTCATCAATTTTAACCTCTCCTGGGGAATTTGGATGATCGTCTCCTGCGGCGTCGGTTACTTCGTCTGGCTCGTCATCGCCATCATCGCCGTCGTCAAAGCCGCCAACAACGAGCCCTTCCGCCACCCCTGGACGATCGCCTTCCTAAAATAGAGCCTGTCCCACGAGCGGCGCTTTTTCAGGATCGACGCGATAGGTGAGCAAGAGAACACCATCATGATTCCTAATCGATAAAAATTCTGGTGGCCGCAGGGTTGGAATCGCTCTTTCACGGGCTTTTTCACGTTTTC
>JBBSUD010000048.1:0-37562 GCA_038235225.1 Verrucomicrobiales bacterium | reverse complement strand
TCATCACGCCTTGGGCGAATTTCACGCGCAGAATCCGGGTCACCGCGTCGTCGATGCGGGAAACCGGGATTTTCCCTTCGGTGACGAGTTCCTGGAGCAGCCGGGTGAATTCCCGGTAGCGCTGGGTGACCATCACCATGTCCATGCCTGCGTTGATGGACAGCTCGATGCAGCGTTTGTAATCCGAGGCATTCACCTGTCCGGACGCGTTGTTGCCGGCCGGCGCGCTGCTTTTCTTCGCGGCGGAGACGAGCTGGTCGATGGCGTTGTAATCCGAAATCACGAAGCCCTTGAAGCCCAGCTCGCCCTTCAGGACATCGGTGAGCAGGAACCGGTTGCCCGAGCATTTCACGCCGTTCCAACTGCTGTAAGACGGCATGACCGAGCCGGCGCCGGCGTCGATCGCGGCGGGATAGCCGGCAAGGTGGATCGAGCGCAATGCCTCCTCGTCGAGCCGCGTGTCGCCCTGGTCCAGCAGGCCGCCGTTGGCCGCGCTGCGGAATGCGGTGCCGCCGTCGCCGACGAAATGTTTCAGGCAGCCCAGCACCGCGCGGCGGTCCGCCAAATCGGTGGATTGGAAGCCTTCCAGCGCCGCGAGTCCCAGCGCCGCAACGACTTCGGGATTTTCCGAATAGCCTTCATAGGTCCTGCCCCAGCGGATGTCGCGGGGGACGGTCACGCAGGGCGCGAAGGTCCATTGGATGCCGGTTGCGCGCATTTCCTCCGCGGTGACTTGGGAAATCCGCCGGACCAGCGAGGCGTCCCGGCTGCAGCCGAGGCCGATGTTGTGAGGGAAAATGACCGCGCCGAGGACGTTGTTGTGACCGTGAACCGCATCGACGCCGTAGAGCAGCGGGATGCCGAGGCGGGTCCCGAGCGCGCGTTTTTGGCAGCTTTCGTAAAGCGCGGCCCAATCGGCGGGGCGGTTGCCCGTCTTCGGATCCGAGCTGCCGCCGCTGAGGATGGAGCCGAGGAAAAGCGTCCCGATATCCGCCGGAGCGGCAAGCGCGCCGATGTCCGGCTGGGTCATCTGGCCGGCCTTCTCCGCCAGGGTCATCCTGCCGACGATGGCACCGATCTCCGCATCATGGGCGGTGAGCCAGGCAGGCGAGGCGGCGGAAAGCGGGGTCCCGGATGCGGCGAGCGAGACGGTTAGGGCGAATGCCCGCCAGGCGGCGGAGAGCGATGGGTATTTCAACATGAGGGTGGCGCCGCCGGGAGTTGTCAGTACGTGGCTTTCCAAAACGGATTGGAAACCCCGCCATTCGCATCGAAGCGCTTGATGTCATCTTTGGACACGAATCCGGAACTACCATCATAGTAGATCACGATCGCCTTGCCGCCGTGGCGGAACGCCATCTTGTCCGTCGTCGTTTTCCCTTCGACCGGAGCGTCCCACCAAAGATTGCGGCCGGCGTAAGAAACCATATAGTTGGTCGCGGTAACAATGAACGCGGTCCGGCCCGGGCTGGTCACCTGCTGGAGATTGTAACTCATCTTCGGGCTGTAAATGCTTTTGGGCCATTGCAACCCCGTGGAATTGAATCCATAGCTGGCGGAAAGCCGCTCGTACTGCCGCTGTTTCGCGCGCAGGACGACCCGGTCGATCACGGATTCCGGCGCCTTGAGAAGTTGCGAGGCGTCTTTTTCCGTCTCGTTAGGATCGCCGGTGAGGTAGGTGCGGAACTCCGGATCGCGATACCATTCCATCGCGATCGCGTCGTTTTCATCCTTGGTGACGATGGGGACGAACTGACCGTTGTGATCGACGGAATAGGTGGTGTTGGCGATCGCCATCTGATGCATCACCGACACCGCCGCGGCCTTGTCGCCCGACGCCCGCATTTTGATGATTCCGAGAGACGAAATGGCGGCCAGGGAGACGATGATGAGGATCACCACCAGCAATTCCACCAGGGTGAATCCGGCGACCGGACGTTGCGATTGGTTTTTCATAATGATATCAAGTGATGCGAGTTTCCAGCGCGGCTGAAGTGCGTGATTCGGGTGGCAGGGAGGAAACCGCCGCGGGCTTCCTCCCTGTTTTCTTATTTTCAATACCGAGACGTTATGGCGCGACCGCTCCCTTGAGGCGGGCGAAAATCCGGCCCGCCGTCGCGTTGGCCGCCGGGATATTCACTGTCACCTTACCGGCCGTCGGCGCGCCCACGTCCACGGTGGGTTCGGTTCCATTAGGACCCACGTCCGAGGTTCCTATTACGATTTCATGCGCGAACGCATCCAGATCCGTATCCCACTCGACGCTCAGCTTCCCAGTGGCGAGCGATTCGCTGGACGGAATGTTGAAAATGAGGGTCAGGCCGTTGGTGGAATCCGCCGCGGCGACTTCATACAAATCCGCGCGGTCGGCGAGCAGGGGATCGCCGCCGAGGATCCACTCGAGGCCGTTGGCAAGGCCGTCATTGTCCGGATCCGCAGTGAAGCCGGGCGCGGCGGCGGGATTAAGCGCACCGATGTTGTAAGCGGCCCATTCGCCGTAGGGATTTCCGGCGGTTGTCTGGGCAAGCTGGATCTGATTGATGAGATTGCCGACGACCTTTTTGCCGTTGGCGGTTAGATCGTTGAATCCGCCTTTGAGCGGCAGGAACGCGCGGTTTGCGGCCAGCGTGTTGCCGGTGGCGGTGATGTCCCCGGTGGCCCAGAAGACGATGCCGAACTGGTCGACGGTGCCATCGGTCAGGTCGGTGATGCGCTCGCCGGAGCCGTAGAGGGCGGTGTTGAGGATGGTGTCGGATTGGGTAAGGGAATACAGATCCGTTTCTGCTGCTACTCCTGCCAAAATGGCATCGGCAAGCGCGCTGGTGGAAACGCGCTTGGTATCATCGGGATTGCCCAGCGTGAAGGTGACGAAATTGTCTTGGCTGAAGAGGCCGGTGCGGCCGCCCAGCGAGCGGGCGACGGTGTTGGCGTGAACCAGGACCGGCGTTGTGATGTTGGCCCAGTCCGCGCCCATCGAGGCATCGATAAAATTGGAGCTGCTGGTGGGAACGCCGATGATGACGAGGTCGAAACTTTGGAGATAATCTTTCAGCACAATGCCGGTGCCGCCGTTGGTTCCGGTGAAATCGACCGAGCGGTTCAAATCCCCGCCGACTTGCTGGTTGCCGGTGCCAGTGGCCTTCTGGGTCCAGGTGTTGTTAGCGAACTGGCCGCTGGTGGCGAAAGCCTGGTAATCCGCGTTGTTGGAATTGGAGACATAGAGAATGTCGATCGCCGGCTGGATGACGGGCACTGCCACGGCGCTGGCTTGGTTTGAATCCGGGCTGACATTCGCACTGCCGTCCACGGCGGCGACGACGTAGTAATAAGTGATTTCATTGGTCACGGCGGTATCGATGTAAGTGGTTCCGGTGACGCTGCCGGGCGTGCTGATTTCCGTGTAAGGGCCGCCGGAGATTTCCGAGCGCTTCACCTTGTAGCTGACGGCTCCGGTGCTGGCGGTCCAACTGAGCTGGATCTGGTTCATGCCGCTGGTGGCGGTGACGGCAGTGGGCGCGAGAATCGCGGTAACGGTGGCGGACGCCTCGTTGGAGACGCCGGATTCCGTGGCCTGGGCATCCACCGCGGTGACGACGTAGTAATAGGTGAGGCCGTTCGTGCCGGTGTTGTCCGTGAAGGTGGTGCCGGTCACAGCGCCCGCGGTGCTGATCGTCGTGTACGGGCCGCCGGCCGTGTGCGACCTTTTGACGTTGTAGCTGACGGCGCCGGCGCTACCGGACCACGCCAGATTGATGGCGTTGGGGGCGGGAGTGGCGGTCAGCGCGGACGGGGCGATGAGGGCCGGCGTGACAAGCAGCTCGCCAATCAGATTGCCGAGGACGATTTTCCCGTCGGCGGTGAGAAACGAGCTGCTGTTGACGGCGTTCCGCATCGGGAAAAACGCGCGGTTGGCGGCTTGGATGTTGGCGGTGGCCGAGCCGTTGGCAGCGCCGGCATTCCAGAAAACGATGCCGCGGACGGTGGATCCGGCCACTCCGCCGACCGTGCCGGTGATGTTGCTGATCACCTGGCCCCCGCCGATGGCGGCGGCGGTGCTGATGGATTCCGTGCTGGAAAACAGGGCGGAGTCGTAGAGGTCGGTGCCGGGAGACGCGCCGCTGAAAATGGCGTCGGCCAGGGGCGTGGTGGCGACGCGGACGGTCTCGGACGGAGTGTCGAATGTGACCGTGACGTTGTTGTCGCCGGAGAACAGGCCGGGGCGGCCGCCGGTTTCCCGCGTCGCCAGGGAGGCGTCGAAGAGCACCGGTTTCGTGAGCGCCGCCCAGTCGGCCGCGGCGGTCGCATGGCCGAAGTTCCCGCTGCTGACGTTGTTGCCCACGATGATGAGGTCGAACGACTGCAGGTAGGATTTCAGCGTGATGCCGGCGGTCCCGCCGAAGGTGCCGGTGCGGTCGAGATCGCCGCCGACGGTTTCGTTGGCGGTGAGCCCGGAGGGCTTGTGGACCCAGGTGGAGCCGGGGTATTCGGCTTCAATGAAGGCGGAGTAGTCGGCGCTGTCGGTGTTGGCGACGTGAAGCACTTTCAGCGCGTGGGCGGACCCCATGCTGAGTGCGAAGGCGGCGCCGAGGGCGCTGATTTTCAATGGAATGTTCATCGTTGGATTTTTTGGTAATGGCCCGACCCCGGGCCGTCAGGCGGGCGGGATGGGTTAGCTGCTGGCCGGTGGGATGTATGTTCGGAATCGCGGGAGGTTGCAATTGGCCGATCGGCCACGGCGCGGGTCTGGCTCTTATCACGGTTTCAGCAATCCCCGCTCGAACCCGCGGGCGACCGCCTCGGCGCGGTCCGCCGCGTGCAATTTCACCAGCAGCGAGGCGACGTGCGCTTTCGCCGTGCGCTCGGCGATCCCCAGCAGGCGGCCCACTTCCGCATTGGTGAATCCTTGCCGGACCAGCCCGAGCACCTCCATTTCCCGCCGCGTCACCAAGCCCTCGCCGCTGCCCGCCGCCAGCAGCCGCGCGACGTCCGCGCCGAGCGCCTGGCCGCCGGCATGCACCTGGCGGATCGAAGCGAACAGCTCCGCCCGGCGCAGGTTCTTGGTGACGTAGCCGGAAGCCCCGGCGTCCAGCGCGTGGCGGATGTCCTCCTCCGCCTCGGACGAGGTCAGCATGAGCACGCGCGCGTCGGGAAATTCCGCCCGCAGCCGCCGCACCGTCTCGATCCCGTCCATCCCGCCCAGATTGATGTCCAGCAAGGTGACGTCCGGCCGGTGCTGGCTCCACAGCGTCAGCGCGGATTCGCCATCATCCGCCACCGCCACCACTTCCAGTCCGGGCTCGATGTTCAAAAGATTGACCAGACCGGCGCGGAGAATCGCGTGGTCGTCCACCAGCATCACGCGGATTGAGGGGGCTTCGGGCATGGGTGGCGGGCGTCGATTCATGCAGATCGGGATTTTCTGTCGATTGGCCGTTCGGCCATTTCCTCATCGTAATGGCGCAACGGGACCGCCGCGTGGACCTGCGTGCCCGCACCGGGGCTGCTGCGGATGGTGAAAATCCCGTCCAGCCGCTCGATCCGCTCGCGCATTCCTTGCAGGCCGAAATGTCCCTGCGCCACTCCGGCCTGGTCGCCGGCCACGAATCCGGACCCATCGTCACTGACGCTAAGGACGATCCGCGCGGGGGCCTCGGTTTGCCGGACTTCGATGGAAATCCGGTCGGGCGCGCCGTGCTTCAGCGCGTTTTGCAAGGCCTCCTGGACGAATAGCAGCAGATTTCCCGCGATGAAATCCGGCACCCGCGCGAGGTCGCCGACCGAACTGACCTCGATTTCCGTAGCGCGCCCCGCGCCGATCCTGCGGGCGATCGATTCCAGCGCTTCCGGCAGTTCCATGCCGTCGAGCGGCAGCGAGCGCAGCGCCCACACCGAGTTCCGCAGTTCCGTGGCGGCATGATCCGCCATCCGGCGCGCCACTTCCAGATGGCCCGGCGCGCCGCCCTCGGCCCGCGGCGTCATCTCGGATTCGCAGGCTTCGATTTGAAATCCCAGTCCGCTGATGGTCTGGAGCAAGGTGTCGTGCAGGTTCGCCGCGAGCCGCGTCCGCTCGCGGAGGGTCGCTTGGAACTCGATGGACGCGTCATGCCGGGCATGGATTTCCCGGGCGAGCAGCCGGGTTTTGCGGCGGACCTGCCGCTTGAGCTGGAGGCTCCAGACCAGCGCCGCGCCCAGCGCCAACACCACCGCGGCAAGCACGGCGGCCAGGTGGGTGGCCGTCCACCACGAGGGTTCGCGCACGACGATTACGTCATCCGCGCCGCGCAAAATCAGGTCCAGCGTGGCGGGCACCGTCCGCACCATTTGCGATGGCTGGTCGGTCGGCGCGTAGTCGAGCTGCACCAGCCCGGTGACCAGCAGCACGCTGCCGGGCTGGAGATTTTCGAGCGATTTCATCTTCGCATGATCGGCCAAAGCCCGGAAAATCAGCGTCCCGGCGGCCGGTCCGGCGTTGCGTTCCAGCAGCAGGCTGAGCGGCCCTTTGCCGTCCGGCTCGGTTTGCACGGCGAGCAGCCGCGCCCGGCAGCGGATCAGGTGGCCGTCGAAATCGTGCGGGACCGCCGCTTGGCCGGCTTTCACGGCGCGCTCGTTGATTGCGAGGATTTCCTCCGGCGCGATCGGGACCGGCCGCGGGATCGGGCCGATGCCGGTTTTGCGCACCTTGGCATCCGTCAGCGTGCCGACGAACCGGGCCATATCCACAAATCCCAGAGCCTCCACCCGGTCGCCCGGAGCGAGCGGCAGATCGGAGTTCGTCTCCACCCGCACGACGCTTTCGCCTTCCTGGAGATAGAAAAACTCGCCTTCCCGCGAGTAAGTCACCGTCCCCTCCACCCGGACGCGATGCGGACCCAGCGGCACGGGGCGGAATGGCTGCAGGCTGTCCAGCGCGACCTTCGGCACTGCGCCGAGCGGCGGCGGTGGCGTCACCACGGTCAAATCCCCGGCCACGCTGGCCAGCATGCGTGGCCCCGTGACCTCGCCGCGGCTGTTGAAAAGCGTGGCCGCCACGCCCCGCAGGCTGACCTCGGCATCGACCAGCGCGGCGGGATCCGGCGCCACGGCATAGGTGACTTTCGCGCTGAATCGCCCCGGATTCGCATCCATCAGCAGCGTCACGCCGCCTTCCCACGGCGCGAATTCCTGCACCACCCCGCGGATTTCGATGCGCTGGCAATCGTCCGCTCCGCTGAAAAATCGCGCTGGAATCGCCGGAGTGGCCGGTGGCAGCGGCTTTCCCCCGTGCACCCGGACCGCCGTCGGCACAATCAGCGGCGCGTAGCCGCCGGGGTCGGTCAGGCCCTCGATTTCCACCTCCAACCCCGCCCGCAAGCCCTGCGCCACGCCGATGAATTCCTCCGGCAGAAGCGCCGAATCCAGCGCCTGTCCGGTGCTGATCCAGATCCCCGCGGATCCGTCCTGAATCGTAAAGCTGTCGCCCCCGCCCACCCAAGTCACCACGCCGCGAACCCGCACCGGCAGTTTTCCCGCCGCCTCCTCGCGCGGCATCTCGCGGATTTCGGAAATCCGCCGCAATGGCGCGCCGTCACCGCCGGCCGCGAGCTGCGCCCCGCAAATCAGCGCGAGCGCCGCGCGCAGGAGTGGGATCGAAGCGAAATTCACCCTCTGAAACCCTGTCCGATCCGCCCCGCTCGCAAGCAAAAACGCGCCGCGATCCCGCCCCCGGCCGATCGGCCAATAGCCCCCCAGCGCCGGTCCTGCCAATCCTGCCCGTCCATCGGATCCGCGGTCATTTCGTTCTCATTTCTTATGCAACATCTACTAATCGTCCTGTTCGCGCTTTCCGCATCCGTCGCCCGCCTCGCCGCCGCTCCGGATTTGGGCGAATTCACCCACCAAGCTGATATCGGCGAGCCCGGTCTGCCCGGTTCCGCCGCCTATGATACCGCCACCCAGACATATCATGTCACCGGCGCGGGAAAGAATATCTGGGCGGAAAGCGACGATTTCCATTTCGTCTGGCGGAGCATGGAGGGTGATTTCATCATCCAAACCCGCTGCCGCCTGTCGGGGAATGGAACGGAGTCGCATCGCAAGATGGGATTGATGATCCGTTTGAGTCCCGAACCGAATTCCGCGATGATCGCCGCCGCCGTCCACGGCGATGGATTGACGTCCCTTCAGTTCCGCCGCGCGACCGGAGACACGGTGGAGGAAATCAAATCTCCGGTCAGCGCCGCGGATGTCATCCAGCTCGAGCGCCGCGGGAAACGCGTTACCATGTCGGTCGCTCGATTTGGAGAAACCTTCACTGCGACAGAGTTGGAGGAAATCGACCTCGGCGACAAAGTAACGGTGGGATTGTTCGTGTGCGCCCATACCTCGAAAGAAGTGGAACAAGCGGTTTTCGAGGACGTGCGGCTGACCGTGCCAGCCTGGGACGGCTTGGTTCCCTACAAGGACTATCTCGGCAGCCGCTTGGAAATCCTCCATGTGGACAGCGGCAAACGGGAAATGATTTACAGCACCCCGGAAGGCATCGAAGCGCCCAACTGGACACCGGACGGTTCCGCTCTGATTTATAACTCGCGCGGAAAAATGTTCCGATTCCCTCTCGCCACCCGCCGCCCCGAGCCGCTCGATACCGGCTTCGCCGTGAAGTGCAACAACGATCATGTATTGTCCTTCGATGGAACCACGCTCGGCATCAGCCACAATCCCAAAGACCCCGCCCAACCTGACATTACTTCCGCCATCTATACCTTGCCGGCCGCGGGCGGAGTGCCACAAAAACTGACAACCGCAGGCACTTCCTATCTCCACGGCTTCTCCCCGGATGGCAAATTCCTCGTCTTCACCGGCCTGCGGAATGGCGATTTCGATATCTATCGGATCCCCGTGGACGGCGGCGGGGAAACGAGACTGACAAAGTCCGCCGGACTGGATGATGGCTCGGAATACAGCCCGGATGGCAAATTCATTTACTTCAATTCCACCCGCAACGGGCTGATGAATTGCTGGCGCATGAAGGCCGACGGATCGGACCCCGAGCAACTGACGGACGACGAATTCAACAACTGGTTCCCGCACGTTTCGCCGGATGGCAAACGCATCGTCTTCATCTCATTCACGAAGGATGTGGCGCCGGACCAACATCCCTACTACCAGCGGGTCTATCTCCGCGAAATGTCCGCCGCCGGGGGCAAGCCGAGAGTGGTAGCCTATCTCTATGGCGGGCAGGGCACCATCAATGTGCCCTCGTGGAATCAGGACAGCAATCGCCTGGCATTTGTAAGTCACACCGGCCTATTGAAGTAAGCGAAAACTCCATGAAACCCATTTCATCTTCAATCGCGGTCCTTGCCTGCGCGCTCTGGCTGGCGTCGGATGCCCGCGCTGCCGAACCTCCGGTGGTCCCGGATTGGGCGCTGCCCGCTTCCGCCACCCACAAACAGGTGCCGCCGCCCGCCGGGTTCCACCGGCCTTCCGTGAATTTCGATGAACCGTTAGGCCGCTTCGAGGGCCAGT
The DNA here is from genome assembly GCA_038235225.1 of Verrucomicrobiales bacterium. Classification (GTDB taxonomy): domain Bacteria; phylum Verrucomicrobiota; class Verrucomicrobiia; order Verrucomicrobiales; family Akkermansiaceae; genus Luteolibacter. The sequence continues at coordinate 28,055 of JBBSUD010000048.1, read as the reverse complement.
CCGACATAGGCGGACCGCTCCTGCCCGGCGGCGCGAGCTACGATCCCGCCCCCGGGAAATACACGTTGCGATCCGCCAGCTATAACATCTGGTACACCCGCGACGAAATGCGCTTGGTATGGAAGCAAATGTCAGGTGACGTTTCATTCGCGGCGGATATCGAGTTTCCGGGTCCGGATGCGCCGGTGGACCGGAAGGTCGTGCTCGTCATTCGCCAGGATCTGGATGACGGCTCGGCCTGCGCGATGGTCGCGCTGCATGGTCCCGGATTGATCCATCTCGCCTATCGGCCGGCGAAGGATGCGAACATGAAGGAAGCCCACAAAGTCATGGCGAAAATCCCTCCTGCCGGCTCACCCGCCATCCGCATCGGTATGGAAAAACAGGGGGACACGTTCGCACTTTTTGTCAGTCTCGCTGGCGAACCGATGCGGCAAATCGGGGACAAGGCGAGTTTGCATTTGAAGGAGCCGTTCTATGTCGGCATCGGATTTTGCTCCCACATTCCCGACGTCGTCGATACCGGCACAGCCTCCGGGGTGGTGCTCGAGAACGCCGCGGGAAAGATTAACTGAATGTCATTATGAAATCTGAAATCCATTCATCGGACTCTGGACTCACCAGCCGCCGGGGTTTTCTAACGAGAACAGCGCTCCTCCCGCTCGCTGCCATCGCGGGTTTTCCAGTCACGGACGCCGCTGCAGCCATTGAGCCGGTCAACCGGGCCGGCGGTTCCCGTTTGAAAACCGCGCTCAATGCCTATTCGTTTCTCGAACTCCTCAATGCCAATATGAAGGATAAGAGCAAGGGAATCGACTTGTTCCAGCTTTGCGATTTCTGCGCGGAGTGCGATTTCGATGGCGTGGACCTTACCGGATATTTTTTCCCCGGCTATCCCGGTGCGCCGGATAACACATATATAATGAAACTCAAACGACACGCGTTCGACCTCGGCCTGAGCATCAGCGGGACCGGCGTGCGCAACGATTTCACCACCGCGGACAAGGCAACCCGCGCCGCCGGCGTCGCGCTGATCAAGACATGGATCGAGGTCGCCGCAAAGCTGGGCGCGCCGACGGTGCGCGCCTTTGCCGATTCTCAAGCGCCATTCAAGAACTGGCGGGAGGCCGCCGGAAATGCAGGCCGGGATGAGGTGGAGGAATGGCTGGCCGACTCGCTCCGCGAGTGTGCCGCGCACGGTGAGAAATTCGGTGTGATCGTCGCCGTGCAAAACCATGGAGATTTCATCTCCACCGGCGCGCAACACCTCAGCCTGCTTCAGCGAGTCGATTATCCATGGTGCGGACCGATGGTGGACACGGGCAAATACAACACTCCGGATCCCTATGTGGATATCGCTCTCATGGCGCCTTACGCGGTAAACTGGCAGATCAAGGAAATGACCGGCACAGCGCCCGGTTCGGACCGCACTGATATGAAACGACTGATCGAAATCGTGCGGATATCCGGCTATCGCGGGTTTCTACCGATCGAGACACTGGCCTCCGGCCGGGCGGGTTACGATTCGTTTGTGGAAGTCCGGAAAATGCTCGCGGAGCTCGAGAGCGCCATCGCCGCCAGCGCCGCGAAAACTTTACCCGGCAAATGATAAAACTGATTCCGCTGCTGCTCTCCGCATCCATAGGTTTCGCTGATGGCGCGCCGGTGACCTTGGCGGCCCGGGAACGTCCGGATGACAAATGGGAGGAACACCCGACCCGGCTTGTTAGGGATCTGCCGAACTATCATGCGAACACGGACGCTTCGCTCTCCATCTACGGAGGAGACAAGACCCGCCGGCACGTGGCGACCGGGTTTTTCCATCCCGAGAAAACCGGCCGGCGTTGGTGGCTGGTGGATCCCGAGGGTTATGCATACCTCAATGTCGGAGTGGTCGAGGTCTCGCCGCCCGGAGGAAATGCAACACCGGAAAACTGGGCGGAATCCACTTCCGAGCTTCTGCACTCGAGTGGTTTCAACGGCACCGGCGCATGGTCCCAGAACGATCGCATCCGTGCCAGCAAGCGTCCGCTGGTTTACACGAAGATCTGGAACTTCATGAGTTCCTATGGTTCCAAACGCGGCGGGATGTATCAGAAATCCGGGCACATGGGATACCCCGATGACTGCATTTTTGTATTCGACCCGCAGTTCGAAACGTTCTGCGACGATTATGCGAAACGCCTCTCGTCCTCAAAGGACGACCCTTGGTTGCTCGGCCACTTTTCTGACAACGAACTCCCGTTTTATTCCCGCACTCTTGATAACTTTCTCAAGCTCCCAAAAGATGATCCCGGTCGCGGGGCGGCGGATCGGTGGCTTGCAGAACGACGATCCGCGCATCCGGATGAGGCGCACATCGACGATGCACAACGTCAGGCGTTCCTGGGGTTCGTGGGGGACCGTTATTTGAAAATCACCACGGCGGCGATCCGGAAATACGACCCCAACCACCTCTGCCTCGGACCGCGATTCGACTCCGAGGCGCTGAAATCGAAACCGCTTTTTGAAGCGGCCGGTCGCTATCTCGACGTTATCGCCGTGAATTATTATCACGCATGGTCGCCCGACCCGGAACGGGTCGGGAACTGGGTGGATTGGTCCGGCAAACCATTTATCGTAACCGAATGGTATGCGAAAGGCATGGATTCCGGATTGGCAAATACCAGCGGAGCGGGATGGGTCGTGAGAACCCAGGAAGACCGCGGCCGGTTCTACCAGAATTTCACGCTCGGACTGTTGGAGTCCGGCGGCTGTGTCGGCTGGCACTGGTTCAAATATAGGGACAACGATCCCGCCAATAAGAACACCGACCCCTCCAACCGTGATTCCAATAAAGGCCTGGTCAACCTCCGATTGGAACCTTATCTTCCGTTGATTCAGGCAATGTCTGAAGTCAACAGACAGATCTATTCGCTTACCGACTATTTCGATGGGAAAAACTGAAAAACGGCGGTTCTCCCAACAAAGCGACCGTTTTGATTTAATGCTGCGTTCGTTCTGATAGATTCCCGGAAGCAACCCTTTCATCCACGTTCATTAGCGGTTCATTTCTCTTCACCCCACCCCCTCAAACGTCAGCCCGAATCTCCCCAGATACTTCTTCAGCCGGTCCGCGTCGTTCGTCACCGCGCGCTTGTTCCGCGAAACCGCGAAAATCTCCCGTCCCGCTTCCGACATCGTCCGGCATCGCTGGCAAACCGCCACGACGTAACCGAGTTGCACCCGGTCAAATGGGTCGAGTTCCGCTACCGCTTCCGCGCTCAGCACCGCCGCCAAGTCCGCCGATTCCACCCCGCTTGCCGCGCCCGGCCGGTGCCAGCTTTCCCGCAGCCGCGCGATTTCCTCGGCCACCTCCTCCACCCGGATCCTGCCGCGCGGGGCCAGCGTCGCCATCCGCGTGACCGCCGCATTCAGGTCGCGGAAATTCCCGCTCCAGCGCGTGTCCGCGCTTTCCGCGAAGCGCAAAAACGCCTGCCGCGCCTCCTTGTTGAACGTCGCCTTGCGCCCGTTCGCCAGCCGCTGCCGGTCCAACTCGTATTCCAGATTCGGCGCGATGTCCTCCCGCCGCGCCGACAGCGCCGGCAGCGCGAAGGTCCACAAGTGAATCCGCGCCATCAAATCCTCGCGAAACCGTCCCGTCGCCACCGCCTCGCGCAGGTCCCGGTTTGTCCCCGCGATCAGTTGGAAATCGCTGGTCACAGGCTTGTCCGCGCCCACCGGCAGGAAGGTTTTGTCCTCCAACGCCCGCAGCAACATCGCCTGCTCGTCCGGCCCCAACTCGCCGATTTCATCGAGAAACAGCAGCCCGCCGTCCGCCTCCCGCAGCAGCCCCGGCCTGTCCTTTTGCGCCCCGGTGAACGACCCGCGCGTGTGCCCGAACAGCGCGGATGCCGCCGTGTCGCCCGCCAAGGTCGCGCAGTTCACCTCCACGAAATTCCCTTTCAGTCCGCCCCGCCGCTGCCGCAATTCGTAGATTCGCCGCGCCAGTTGCGATTTCCCGGCGCCCGTCGGCCCGGTCAGCAGCATCGGCGCTTGCGACCGCAGCGCCACCTGCTCGATCCGCTCAATCAGCCGGTTGAACCCCGCATTCCGCGTCGCGATCCCGCTTTTGAGAAAGTCCGTCACCTCGGCCTGCTCCTTCACAAAGCGCGTGCTCAGCGCGTCGTATTTCGACAAATCCAGATCGATCACCGAATACCCCGCCACCGGTGGCCTGCGCGACGATTTCGACATCGGCGGCGAAGTCTGGATCAGCTTCCCCGGCAGCGCGCCTGCCTCATTCAGCAGGAAAAGCGAGATCTGTGCGATGTGCGTCCCGGTCGTGATGTGGATGAAGTATTCCTCCTTTTCCACATCGAACGGATAGGCCCGCGCCCATTCGTGCAGCGCCCCGTAAACCGTCTCCAGGTCCCACGGATCCTTGCCATAGCTCACTTCGTGCAGCCGAGCCTCCGTCTCCGGCGAGACCAAGCGCACGTCCGCCAGCACCTGCTCCGAGTTCTTTGAAAAGTTCGGTTCCGCCAGCAACTCCAGCCGGTCCCACAGCAGATCCTCGTGCTGGAAAAGCGAAACCGTCGGTCGCCAGAAATCCCAACGCCGCACATCCGTCCCGCTATCCAGCTTCGTCCCCAGCAACCCGATCACCACTCGCTTCATGGCGAAAACACTAGCGAGAAATCTAGTCCAGCCGCAAATCAGATTTCAGAATCCATCCATGAAAATTCTCCATAAACTTTTTTACCACTAAAAGCCAACGACTTGCCACACCCAAAGCGCCAAATCCAAAAACCTGGCCCGCCCCGTGCCAATACCCCATCAGTCCACAGCAAACCCGGACCCAACCAAATGGCCGACAAGAACCTCTTCCAATCCCTCCGCGGCGCACTCGTTCCCGCCGCCACCGTTACCAACGATGCCGGCGCCGTCGCCTACGAGCTTTCTCCAGAAGCCACGCTGGCCCGCCTCGCCGCCACCGGTTGCCTCACGCCGACTTACTACGCCACCGCCGAAGTCCAGCTCGATCGCGTGCTCGAACTCGCCGGAAAAGTGGACCCGGATTTCCTTGCCCGCACCGCCGTCTATGCCCGCCGCAAGGGCTTCATGAAAGACATGCCCGCCCTCCTTTGCGCCATCCTCGCCACCCGCGATCTCGACCGCCTCATCGAGGTTTTCCCGCAAGTCATCGACAACGGTAAGATGCTCCGCAACTTCGTCCAGATCCTCCGCTCCGGCGTCACCGGCCGCAAATCTCTCGGCACCGCGCCCAAGCGCCTCGTCCGCCAATGGCTCGAGCGCGCCACCGAGCGCCAACTCGTCCAAGCGACCATCGGCAAGGCGCCGTCGCTTGCCGACATTGTGAAAATGGTCCACCCGCGCCCCGCCGATCCCGCCCGCGAGGCCTTCTACGCCTGGCTCATCGGCAAGCCCTACGACCTCGCCGCCCTGCCCGGAACCCTCCGCGCCTTCGAAGCGTGGAAAACCGACCGCACCGGCGACATCCCCGACGTTCCCTTCCAAATGCTCACCGCCCAAGATCTGGGTGAAACCGAATGGTCCGCCATCGCGAAAAACGCCTCCTGGCAAACCTCCCGCATGAACCTCAACACCTTCGCCCGTCACGGCGTCTTCAACGACGCCGCACTTGTGAAATTTCTCGCCGCACGTCTCGCCGATCCAGACCAGGTCCGCCGCGCCCGCGTTTTTCCCTATCAACTCCTCGTAGCCTTCATGAACGCCGACAAATATGTCCCCGCCGATCTCCGCGACGCCCTCCAGGACGCCATGGAAACCGCCGTCGGCAACGTCCCGGAAATCGCCGGAAATGTCGTCATCTGCCCCGATGTCTCCGGCTCCATGGGTCAGGCCGTCACCGGTTTTCGCAAAGGCGCCACCTCCAAAGTCCGTTGCATCGATGTCGCTGCCCTCGTTGCCGCCGCCTTCCTTCGGAAAAACCGCAAAGCCCGCGTCCTTCCCTTCGAAATCGCCGTTGTCGATGTGAAACTCAACTCCCGCAACTCCGTCATGACCAACGCCACCAAACTCGCCGCCGTCGGTGGTGGCGGAACCAACTGCTCCGCCCCACTCGCCCAACTCAATACGAACAAAACACCGGCCGATCTGGTCATCTTCATCTCCGACAACGAATCCTGGGCCGACCCCGCCAACAACCGCGGCACCGCCATGATGACCGAGTGGCAAAAACTCAAATCCCGCAACCCCAACGCCAAACTCGTCTGCATCGACCTGGTTCCCAACCTCACCACCCAAGCCCCCGACCGCAAAGACATACTCAACATCGCCGGCTTCAGCGACAACGTCTTCGACCTCATCGCAACCTTCGCCACCGGCGCCGACGGCACCCGCCACTGGGTCAATGAAATCAACCAACAACCCCTAACCTCCCGCATGAAAGTAGCATAAAAACTCATATTGGCTGGGGCATCTCGCCCCAGCCAACTTCATCATCCCGGCGGATGCCGATAAGACTACAACGTTCCAAACCGTCTGGCCGAAAAGCCAACCGTCTCATCACCCCTTGCCGCCATTTTACTCTCTCATCACCTTCGCGAATGCCCTGGAGGATTACACTTGTCGCCGGTTCGAATCCGGCTCTCGCGCAAGCGAGGTAGCTCAGTGGTAGAGCCGTTATTCCGGATCTTCCAAATCCTTGTCGCGAACCCAACATCACCGCCGAATGCCTGCGGGACTACATCAGGTAACCAGTGGGTTCAACTCCTACTCCGGTCCCAAGACCGGAAACGTCCCGCAACTCCTTGTCGGCTCCCTTTTCCCCGCGAATGCCCTGGAAGATTACATTGGTCGCCGGTTCGATCCCGGCTCTCGCGCAAGCGAGATAGCTCAGTGGTAGAGCAGTTATCCCGGATCTTCCAAAATCCTTGTCGCGAATCCTCACAAAACAATAACTGGCGAATGCCGGTGAAACTACATCATTACTAATGACCGTGCGCGGGTTCGATCCCCGCCCGGACCACCTTCGACGGTCCGGTAGCTCAGTGGCAGAGCAGGAACGTTTCACCAATCCCTTGTGCCATTTTCCCCCTAACTCACATTCATCCCATATTTTCCCATGCACACCATCCACAAAACCTCAGAATCCCTCGGCTTCATTCCGCTTCCTGGCGATGTCGGCAAGCCCATCACCGTCGTCGGGACTGACGCGATCCGCGACACCTTCGATGAAGTTTGCCTCCAGCAAGCGATCAACTCGCGCATGGCTCCCGGCGTCACCGATGTCATCTTGAATCCAGACGCCCACCTCGGTTATGGCGCGCCGATCGGTTGCGTGATGATTTCACCAACCCATATCTATCCGGGCCCCGTCGGCGTCGATATCAAGTGCTCGATGTCGCTGCTTCAAATGGACATTCCGGAAGACGCCATCCTCGACAAGCCGACCCGCCGCGCGCTGATCAATGCCATTGTCGAACGCACGCCGACCGGTCCCGGCCGCGGTCAGCGGTCGGTGAAAAAGTCCCGCCGTGTGGACCGCGATCTTGGTGCCATGTCTGTCACCGAAGGGGCGACCCAGCGCGTTTGCGAAGCCCTCGGCATCCCGCCGGAGTGGGCGACCCGTTGCGAGGATTCCACCCACCACGGTCACGATGGGACCTACGATGCTCTCCGTAGCCGGCTCGATTTCATCCTGGAATCCGGTCGCGTTCGGAACTTCGCGGACAAGGTCGGCCAGCTCGGTTCCTATGGCGGCGGCAACCATTTCGGCGAGTGCGAGATCACCCGCGTCATCGACCGCCCGTCCGCTCGCGCCACTGCTGATGTCTTCGGATTGCGCGACGGCAATGTCTCCTTCCTCAGTCACTGCGGATCGCGCGGCCTCGGCAATTTGTTAGCGCAAGGCCAGTTCAAAGACCTCGAGAAAAAGTTCCGTGACTGGAGCACGCCATTTCCTGCCGGCGACAAGCAACTCGTCTATGCCCCGCTCGGGACACCCGAGGCGAATGCTTACATCGATGACATGTCCATTGGCGCGAACTTCGCCACGGTGAACCATTTGCTCATCAATGCGCTCGTGCTCGAAGCGTTCCAGGAAATCCTGCCCGGCGCGACCGGCCAGCTTGTGTATTTCATTTCCCATAACATTGCCCGCGAGGAAATTGTTTCCGGGAAAAAGGCTTGGGTTCACCGCAAGGGTGCCACCCGCGCGGTTCCCGGCGGCCACTTCTCGCTCGCCGGTACGCGCTTCGCGGAAACCGGCCACCCGATCCTACTTCCCGGCAATCCGCGCGACGGCTCCGTCGTCATGGTGGCCCAAGGCGGAGCGGAGCTAACGGCCTACTCCGTAAACCACGGTGCCGGTCGCCGGATGGGTCGCAAACATGCCGCCCGCACGCTCGACCAGAAATCCGTGGACGCCGATTTCGACGCCCACGACATCATGAGCAATTGCCGCAAATACCCCATCGACGAAGCTCCCGATGCGTACAAGGATTTCCCCGAAGTCCTGCGCAGCGTAGAGTCCGCCGGCCTCGCCGCCCAAGTCGCCAAACTGCAAGCACGGTTTGTCATCAAAGACGAATCCGCGCCGGATGATTGAAAAAAAACGAACCGCAGATGGACGCGGATAACAGAAAAATCAGAATCCAGAATCCAGAATCCAGAAATATCATCCTCTTCATCTGTGCTCATCTGCGTCATCTGCGTCATCTGCGTCATCTGTGGTTAAAACTCTTCTTTCCTATTATGCCCATCATTCAGTTAAACGGTGAAGCCGGCGGCGGCCAGATGCTGCGGACCGCCTTGTCTTTATCCATGGTCACCGGCCAGCCGTTCCGTATGGTGAACATCCGCGGGAAACGCAGGAAGCCCGGCCTGATGCGGCAGCATCTGACTTGTGTGAACGCATCCTGCGAGATTTCCGGCGGCACGGCGGATGGCGGGGAAATCAATTCCACGGAGATCGTTTTCCATCCCGGCGCGCCGCGTGGCGGGGATTATCGATTCTCGATCGGCACCGCGGGCAGCACGGGTTTGCTCTATCAGACATTGCTCCCGGCGCTTCTTCATGCCGATCAACCGAGCACGCTACACCTCGAAGGCGGCACGCACAATCCGCTCGCCCCACCGTTCGAGTTTCTCGACCGGGTGTTCCTTCCCGCGATTCGCAAGATGGGCGCGGATGCGACCATTTCGCTGGTGGAAACCGGGTTCGCACCCGTCGGCGGCGGGGCGCTCGATTATGTCATCCAACCTTGCGCCAAACTATCACCTCTATCTCTCACCGACCGCGGCGAGCTTGTTTCCACCAATCTCCGCGTTCCGGTACGAAACCTCCCGCTATCCATCGCCGGCCGCATTCTCAACTCAGCGCTTTCCACTTTCCCCTGCGATGACGCCTCCGTGGAAACCCGCGAACCCGGACCGGGACGTGGGGTTTGCTGTTTGTATGAAGCGGTATTCGAACATGGTTCCGAACTCTCCAGCGCCTTTGGGGAAATGAATGTGAGTGCGGAGCAAGTGGGAAAACGCGCGGCGAAATCATTGCAGGATTTCATCGGCAGCCGCGCCGCGGTGAACAGGAATCTTGCGGACCAATTGCTATTGCCCATGGCGCTGGCGGGAGGGGGAAATTTCATTTCCATGGTTCCGGACGGACACGTGGCTACAAACATCGGTGTCATCGAAAGCTTCCTGCCGGTCCAATTCAAGATTGCGGAACTGGAGCGCGGCCTGCGCGAGGTTTCCCTGACTCCACTCTGATGGTGCGCCGCGCGGGGATCCCGGCTAACGCCGGCGCTCCGGCCGATTCTGAAAGCCAACGTCCCAAACCGGGGTATGCTCGCTTTCCGCCGATGCTCCGATTTCCCGCCGCCGCAGCCCTTCTCCTCCTCGCCAGCCCGGTGCGGGCGGAGGAGCACTGGGCCTATATTCCACCAGCCGCGCCAGCGATTCCTGCCGATTCCACGGGCAATCCGATCGACGAGCTCCTGGAAAAAGCGTGGAAGGACGCCGGGCTGCAACCGGCGGAAATGGCCGCGCCGCGGCTGTGGCTGGAGCGCGCCGCCTACACGCTCACCGGCCTGCCGCCGTCCGCGGACCAGCTCCGCCGGATCGGGGAAATGTCCGATGATGCGACTTGGAAATCGCTGGTGGACGAGCTGCTGGCGAGTCCCGCCTATGGCGAGCGCTGGGCGCGGCATTGGATGGATGTCGCCCGCTATGCCGATACCCAAGGCTATAACTTTGATCAGGACAATCGCTATCCCTTTGCCTATACCTATCGCAACTGGCTGATCGATTCCTTCAATGCGGATTTGCCATACCCGGATTTCATCAAGCTGCAGGTGGCGGCGGATTCGCTGACAGATAAGGCGGACGATCCGTCGCTGGCCGCGCTGGGATTTCTAACGGTGGGCCCTCGCGGCGGCGCATTGGAAACCATCGACGACCGCGTGGATGTGGTGACCCGCGGGTTTCTCTCGACCACGGTTTCCTGCGCCCGCTGCCACGACCACAAGTTCGATCCGATTCCGACGAAAGATTACTATTCGCTGTATTCGATTTTTGAAAACACGGACGAGCCGGAAGATAAGCCCGTGATCGGCCAGCCGCCGGACGCGACCGCGTTTGAGGAATACAAAGCCGCCGCGGCGATTCTGGACGGGCAGGATTTGGCGGCGCGGCAGGAGATTGTGGACCAGGTGCGGACGCCGGCATCCTCGGGCGTCTATCTGGAGCTGGCGTGGCAGGCGCATCAGGAAAACTGGGATGTTTCGAAGGCAACGGGAGAAGCATTCAAGCGCGGTCGCTATCGACCGAACGCCGTCATCCGGTGGCGGGATTTCCTCAATGAAAAAGGCTGGGGAGCGAACCCGTTGCCGCGTCTCGCCGGATGGGCGCGGGAAATGGAATCCGCCGATGCGGCGGGGAAAGCCGCGCTCTGTCTGAAGCTAGCCGACGATTTCCATAACTCGCCGGAACTTGCGGAAGTATCGGCCGACGGCGGCTGCCCGCTTTCCTACGATACAATCCGTATCAAGGAGTTTTTCGATCAGGAAGATGGCAACCAGAACCGCAAGCGCGCGGGCGAGATGACGAAACTTCAGAACGACCATCCCGGCTCGCCGCCGCGGGCGATGTCTCTAACGGATCGCGAGAACCGCCCGAAAGCGCAAGTCTATCGGCGCGGAAATCCCGCGGACCGCGGCGAGGCGTTCGAGCCGAATTGGCTGACATTTCTTGGTGGTGGCGAATTTCCCAAAGACAAAAGCCCGCGGCTGGCGCTGGCGGAAAAGCTCGCGGATCCGGCGAATCCGCTGACGGCCCGGGTGATGGCAAACCGCGTCTGGGGTTGGAATTTCGGGGCGAATCTGGCTGATCCCGGAGATTTCGGAATGCAAACCCCAGAGCCGGCGCTGCATGAGTTATTGGACTGGCTGGCGCTGCGGCTTTCCGAATCCGGCGGCTCGGTGAAGGATTTGCAACGCGTGATGCTGACATCCAAAGCATTCCGGCGCGCGGCCGACGGACCGGCGGCGAACCGCAAGCTGGATGAGGCGAATGCGTTGTTCTGGAAATGGAACCGGCGGCGCGCGGACTTCGAGCCGATGCGCGACCGCATACTGGCCACGGCCGGCGCGCTCGATCTAACGAGCACCGGCGGACGCTCGTTTTCCTTTGACGATCCCGCGTCGGACAAGCGCCGCACGGTCTATGCTTTTGTCGATCGTTATGCGTTGGCGAACACTTTCGTTTCCTTCGATCTGCCGCACCCGGACCATCATGCGGCCAAGCGCGTGGAAACCATGGTTCCGCAGCAGGCATTGTACTATCTCAACGGGCCGATGGTCCTGCGCGAGGCGGCGAAACTGGCGGCGGAAAATGATTTCCTATCCATAGCGGGCGATCGGGAAAAACTCGCCTGGCTATACCGCCGGATTTATCAACGGGAGCCATCGGCTGCCGAAAGCGCGGACGCGCTGGACTGGCTGGCGCACATCGATCCGGCGGATTATCGACCCCGGCTCGGCGGCGTCTGGGAAATCCGCCACGCGCCGGATACCGGCGGCACGCCCGGCGAGGCGGAGGTGTTTCCCATGTTTGAGGACGGAGTCTGGAAAACGGGCAAGGATTTGGCCACCTCGCCCATTCATTGGATCCACGCGGGCGCCACCGGCGGCCATCCGGGCGCGGGGCATGATCTGATCCTCCGGTGGCGGGCGACCGGCGCGGGCGAGGTCCGCATGCTCGGAAAGATCGAGCGGACGAACAAAGGCGGCGACACCTTGGTTTGGAATGGACCCGGCGATCCGACCGATCATCTGCTGCCGCCGGAGTCCGCTGCGGAGATCGAGGGGAAATGGACGAAGGTGGCGGCGGGAGATACGGTGGATTTCGTACTTCGCGCGCCGGCTGGCGATTCTTGCGGTGCGGTTGGCTGGGATCTGCGTATCCTGGGCCGCGAAACACCGGATGCGAAACCGGAGGTGATTTCCAAGCTGGCGGACGATTTTCCGAAATCAAACGATGAGCCTTCCGCGCCCGCCGCAAGCGATCCTTGGGCGGATTTGATCCAGATGTTGTGGGCCTCCAATGAATTTAATTTTATCGACTGAATGTCCCATCAACCCACATCAAACGATATCATTTACGGCCGTCGGGATTTCCTCCGGCGCTGCGGCATGGGCTTCGGGGGACTGGCGCTGGGCAGTCTTTTCGGCGGGGAGGCTAGCGCCGCGGAAACCGTCTGCCATTTCGCGCCGAAAGCGAAGAGGGTGGTGCATCTTTTCATGAATGGCGGGCCGTCGCAGGTGGATACGTTCGATCCGAAGCCGGCGCTGGCGACGTGGCATGGCAAGGTCATCCCGCTGGATGGATTGAAGACCGAGCGACCGACCGGTGCCGCGCTGCAATCGCCGTTTTCCTTCGAGAGATATGGCGAATGCGGCATGGAGGTCAGCGAGATTTTCCAACACACTGCGAAGCATGCCGACGACCTTTGCGTGATCCGCTCGATGACGGCGGACGTGCCGAACCACGAGCCATCGCTGATGTTGATGAATTGCGGCGACGGCCGGCTTTCGCGACCGTCGATGGGTTCCTGGGTGAGTTATGGTTTGGGCAGCGAAAATGCGAATTTGCCTGCTTATATCTCGATGTGTCCCGGCGGGATGCCGATCAAGCGGGCGGAAAACTGGCGCTCGTCGTTCCTGCCCGGTTCCTTCCAAGGCACCTATTTAAATACTTCAATTGGCGAGGTGGACCGGATGATCGAGAATCTGCGCAACCCGCAAGCGCGCGGCCACCGGCAGGCGGGTCAGCTCGATTTCCTGAGGAAAATCAATGCCCGCCACGCCGCCGAGCGCGGTGATGATCCGCAGCTTGAGGCGCGCATCCGCAGCTATGAGTTGGCTTATCGGATGCAGACGGAGGCGACCGATGCCTTTGATATTTCCAAAGAACCGGCATCGATTCTGGAGATGTACGGCCCGGGCAACTATGCCCGCCAGTGCATCATGGCGCGGCGGCTCCTGGAGCGCGGCGTGCGCTTCATCCAGTTATGGCATGGCAACGGCCAGCCGTGGGACAGTCATGACAACATCGAGGACCACCGCGGTCTCGCCGGGCAGTGCGACCAGGCGATCGGCGCGTTTCTATCCGATCTGAAGATGCGCGGGCTGCTGGAGGAAACGCTGGTGATCTGGGGCGGCGAGTTCGGCCGCACACCGGTCGTGGAACTGCCCAAGGCCGGATCTAACAAAGGCGAGATGAAGGGGCGCGATCACAATCATTACGGATTCTCGATGTGGCTCGCCGGCGGCGGCGTGAAGGGCGGCTATGTGCATGGCGCGACGGATGAGTTTGGATTCAAGGCGGTGGAAAAGCCGGTGCATGTCCACGATTTGCATGCGACGATTCTCCATCTTCTGGGCTTCGATCACGAGCGGCTGACCTATCATTATTCGGGCCGGGATTTTCGGCTGACGGATGTGCATGGCGAAGTGATCCACGAGCTGATCGCCTGAGCGGGGGATTTCCCGACATCGCGGGAGCCGCCTCCGCGCTTGCTCCGCCGGCAGCCAGCCGCTACGCCCTGCGGCCCGCCGCAATGTCGATTTCCTCCTACGCCACTCCCTCGCCCGCGCTGCAACGCGAGGTGAAACGCCGCCGGTCGTTCGCGATCATTTCCCACCCCGACGCCGGCAAGACGACGCTCACGGAGAAATTCCTCCTCTACGGCGGCGCGCTCAACCTCGCCGGCAGCGTTACCGCGCGGAAAAATCAGCGCGCCACCACCTCGGACTGGATGGAACTGGAAAAGCAGCGCGGCATTTCCGTCAGCTCGACGGTCCTGCAATTCGAATACAAGGACTGCGTCGTCAATATCCTGGACACGCCGGGCCACAAGGATTTCTCCGAGGACACCTACCGCGTGCTCACTGCCGTGGACGCCGCCGTCATGGTCGTGGACGCGGGCAAAGGCATCGAAAGCCAAACGCGGAAATTGTTCGAGGTTTGCCGCCGCCGCGGGGTGCCGATCTTCACCTTCATGAACAAGCTCGACCGCCCGGCGCGGCCGTCGATGGATCTGCTCGACGAGCTGGAAAGCGTGCTCGGCATCCACGCGTTTCCGGTGAATTGGCCGCTCGGCGACGGGCCGCGCTTCCGCGGCGTGTACGATCGCGAGCAAAAGCAGGTGCATCTTTTCGAGCGCACCGTCCACGGCGCGTATCGGGCGCCGGTCAGCGTGAAAGGCATTGAGGATGAAAGCGTGAAGGCGGCATTGGAAGAGGCGACCTACGCCCAAGTTTGCGAGGAGCTAGATCTACTGGAAGGCGCGGGCGCGGAGTTCGACATGGCGAAAATCCTGTCCGGCGAGCTGACGCCCGTCTTCTTCGGCAGCGCCGCGAACAACTTCGGAGTGCAGCTTTTGCTCGATCGTTTCCTGGAACTCTCGCCTCCGCCGACACCGCGGGAAAGCGGTGGGCAGACGATCGACCCGGCGTCCGAGGAGTTTTCCGCTTTCGTCTTCAAGATCCAGGCGAACATGAACCCGAAACACCGCGACCGGATCGCCTTCGTGCGCATCGTTTCCGGGAAATTCGAGCGCGACATGAGTGTCGTAAACAGCCGCACCGGCGACAAGGTGCGCCTCGCGAATTCCCAGCGCCTCTTCGCCCGCGAGCGCGAAACCGTGGATGACGCCTTCGCCGGCGATGTGGTCGGCCTCGTCGGCAACCTCGATTTGCTCATCGGCGACACGCTCGCTTCGGAAGGCGGCGTCGCGTTCGACGAGATCCCGCGCTTCGCCCCCGAGTGCTTTTCCTTCCTGCACAACAAGAGCACGGCGAAATACAAACGCTTCCGCGACGGCCTCGCGCAGCTTCTCAAGGAAGGCGTCGCCAGCGAGTTCACGCTCATCGATTCCGATGGCCCGCAAATTCCGCTGCTCGGCGCCGTCGGCCCGCTGCAATTCGAGGTTCTGCAATACCGGCTCGAAGGCGAATACGCCGCCGAGACCCGCGTCGAGCCGGCGAATTGGTCGCTCGCCCGCTGGCTCAAGCCGAAATCCGGCGACCCGCTCGCCCCCGAAGCCCGCCCCGCCCTCTCCCTCGGCACCGCTCTCGCCCGCGACGCCCACGGCTGGCTCGTCGCCCTGCTACCCAGCGAGTGGGCGCTCAAAACCTTCGCCGACAAAAACGAGGATTGGGAAATCTCCGAACAACCGTTCGCGCCGCCGGTGGTGGAGAGGTGATGTAAAGAAAAGGTCGATTTCTGAGCACCTCCGGGCCGTCGTGCATAGAAATGTGCAGATTCTGCACATGAGCCGCTCGACATGCATAGAAAATCACCTTTTCTATGCATGAGCTCCCGATGAAATTCACCGATTCGAATTTTTCCGCGTTCGATGCGCTCGCCCCGGCGCGCTTCGAAACGACCGCCATTTTGAAGAAGCTGGCCGCCGTCAGCCGAAGTCTTGCGGAACTCAAGGGAAGTGCCGGAGCCATTCCCCGCCAGAGCATCCTCCTCAACACGCTCTCGATGCAGGAGGCGAAGGACAGCTCGGAAATCGAGAACATCGTCACCACGCACGACGAGATTTTTCAAGGCGACCAAAGTCCCGGCCTGCCGCTCGCGCCGGCGGCCAAGGAGGTGCTCCGCTACCGGCAGGCGCTGTGGACCGGATACGAGCGGGTCCGGCAGAGTGGCTTGCTGACCGTGAATCACATCCTCGAAATCCAGTCGGCGCTGGAACAGAACGACGCCGGCCTCCGCAAACTTCCCGGCACGGCGCTCAAGGATGGTGCCGGACGGACCAGTTACACCTCGCCCCAGGATCCAGCGGAAATCTTGTCCCTGATGGCCGGGCTGGAGCGCTTCATCAATGGCAGCGCTTTCGACGCCGACCCGCTCGTCAAGATGGCGCTCGTTCACCACCAATTCGAGAGCATTCACCCGTTTTACGACGACAACGGGCGGACCGGGCGCATCATCAACGTCCTCTACCTCGTCAAGGAGGGGCTGCTGGAAATCCCCATCCTCTACCTCAGCCGCCACATCGTCCGGACAAAATCCGAATACTACCGCCTGCTGCAAGCGGTGCGGACGGAGGACGCGTGGGAGGAGTGGGTGCTTTACATGCTTGCCGCGGTTGAGGCGACGGCTGTTGAGACCATGCGGACCGTCCGCCGGATCAAGGAGGTGCTTCTGGATTACAAACACAGGATCCGCGGCGCCCACAAGTTCTACAGCCAGGATCTCATCAACAACCTTTTCACCCACCCTTACACCCGTGTCGATCTGCTGGAGCGCGATCTCAAAATCTCGCGGGTCACTGCAACGCGATACCTCGAAGCGCTCGTTAAGGACGGCTTCCTTAGAAAACAACGGACCGGGCGCTACAACTACTACATCAACCCGGCGCTTACCGGCATCCTCACCGGCGGATCGCCCTAGCTGCGCGAGTGCGCACCCCCTACCGCTCGATGCCACCCCCGCCCCCGCGACTCACAGCTGGCTCGTCGTCCCGCTGCCGGGTGAGCGGGCGCTCAAAACCTTCGCTGACAAGAACGAAGACCGGGAAATCTCCGCACAACCTTTCCCGCCGCCAGTGGTGGAGCGGTGAATTGGCGCAATTCTGTCGAAATGGCAGTTCGGGTATTAACGGACTGTCTTATTACCCGAAACGTCTATTCAGTGGAATAAGACTTTCGTTTATTCTTCTAAATTCGATTTCAGAAGAATAAGAGTTTGTTTTATTCTTTCGAAACCAAATTTCAAGTAGTAACGTTTCACCTTATTTCTCCCAAACCAAGTTTCGGGTAATAAAGAAGCGGGCTATTCGCCTGAAACCGCTTTCCGGATAATAACGGGTCGCCTTATTACCCGAACTCGAATTTCGGGTAATAACGGACGCGGCTATCTGCTCGAAACCCCGTTTCGGGTAATAACGAACTCCGCTATTGTCCCGAAACCGGATTCGCTTCAATAAGGATGCCGCCATGGACCCCGCCGAATTCTCCCCAGAGCAACGCCAGAACTGCCGGCTCCAGCCGGGCGGCTACGCGGCATTCCTCCCGCCGCCGCTTCCGCCGCTGCTGGAAATTGACTGGAAACTCGCCAGCCTCATGTCCGAGGCGGACCGCGCCGTTGCGGAACTGAGCGGCGCGGGCCGGCTTTTGCCCAATCCCCACCTCCTGATCCGCACCTATCTCCGCCGCGAGGCTGTGCTCAGCTCGCTGATCGAGGACACCTACGCGGAGGTGGACGAACTCCTCCTGCTGGAATCCGAGCCGGCCGCCGACCCCCCGCGCGCTTCCATCCGCGAGGTGGCGAACCACGTCCAAGCATTGGAATCCGGCTTGGCCCGCCTTGCGGAAATCCCCATCAGCAGCCGGCTGATCCGCGAGCTGCACGCGATCCTTCTCGCCACCGTGCGCGGCGGCGAATCGTCCAAAACTCCAGGCGAGTTCCGGCGCTCGCAAAACTGGATCGGCAGGGCCGGATCGACCCTGACGACGGCCACCTACGTGCCGCCGCCGCCCGACGAACTCGGGCCGCTCCTCTCCGCGTGGGAAAATTACCTGCATGCCGAATCCGACGAACCGGACCTGATCAAGGCCGCGCTTTTGCATTACCAATTCGAGGCGATCCATCCGTTTCTCGACGGCAACGGCCGGATCGGCCGCCTGCTGATCACCTTGTACTTCAGCGCCCGCGGCACGCTTTCCCAGCCGCTTCTCTATCTCTCCGCGTATTTCGAAAAGCACCGCGACGACTATTACAAAAATCTCCTGGCAATCAGCACCCGCGGCGCTTGGCGGGACTGGCTCGAATACTTTCTCACCGGCGTCCGCGACACGGCGCGCGATGCCTTGGCGGACACCCACGCGCTGACAGATTTGCACAAAAACTACCGCGCCATCTTGGATTCCGCCAAACGTCCGCCCGCCGCCGCCTCCGGCGTGCTCGACGCGCTCTTCGGCTCGCCGATGCTTTCCATTTCCGTGCATGCCGAACGCAGCGGCGAGAGCTTTCAAAACGTCGCCAAAGCGATCGCCTTCTGGCAGGCGCGCGGCGTGGTTACGGAAATCACCTCCCAACGCCGGAACCGCATCTTTGCCGCTCCGGAAATCCTCAAGCTCACCCGCACGAAGCAGTGAGGCCGGGCCGTGCTCTTTTCGCCCCGTGGGGAAGAGTGGGGGGGCTGGTCCCGGATGCGGCGGAGCTTGGAATTCGGCAGCGGCTCGAAGGGGAAAAAGCAGCCGGAAGGCCGGACTCCGGGAGGGGAGCCCGGTTAGACATCCCGCGTTAGACATCCGCCGGCCGGACCCGTATGGACCCGGCCATGATCCGTTGGTTCGCGCGAAACGACATCGCGGCAAATTTTCTGCTGTTCGGCATTCTGCTGTGGGGCGGGTGGTCGCTGGTGGAAAAGGTGCCGCTGGAGGTGCAGCCGGCGATCATTTTCAAGCAGGTGGACATCAGCGTTTCCTACCGTGGCGGCAGCCCGGAGGACGTCGAGCGGGCGGTGGTGCTGCCGATCGAAGGGGCGCTGGAAGGCTTGCCGGGCGTTGATTTCATCGAATCCCGGGCGACGACGGGAAATGGCCGGGTGACGGTGCGCGTCGAGGATGGCGTGGATTTGCGCGAGCTGCGGGAGGAGATCAAAACGCGGATTTCCCGGCTGAACAACCTGCCGGCCGAGACCGAGCCGCCGCAGGTGACAATCCCGGACAGCGCGTCGTGGTTCGACGTGATCAAGATCGCGATTTCCGGCGAAATGGACGAGGCCGACCTGCTCAAGGCGGCGCGGCGGGTGCGCGACGATCTCGTGGAAATGCGCGGGATTTCCCAAGCGAGCGTATTGGGCGCCAATCCCTTGGAAATCGCGATCGAGGCGGACCCGATGCGGTTGCGCGACTACGGGCTGACCTTTGCGGACCTGACCTCGGCGATCCAGCGCTCGTCGCTGGACCTGCCGGCGGGGCAAATCCAGACGGAGGAGGGCAATCTGATGATCCGCTCGAAGGGCCAGGCCTACACCCGCGCGGATTTCGAAGGCATCGTCATCAGCAACCGCGCCGGCTCCGAAGTGCTGCTCGGAAATGTGGCGAAAGTGAGCGACGGCTTCGAGGAGGGGCGGAAAATCCTGCGTTTCAATGGCAAGCCGGCGCTGCTCGTCGAGGTGCTGCGCCTCGGCGACGAGAACGCGCTGGAAATCGCCGATGCGGTGAAGAAATACGCGACGACCGCCAGCGAGCGCTTCCCGCAAGGGATTTCCCTGCACGTCTGGGACGATTCCTCGGTGGAGCTGCGCGGCCGGCTGGGCACGCTGGTGACGAGCATGCTGCAGGGCGGGCTGCTGGTGTTGCTGGTGCTGGGATTGTTCCTGCGGCCGATGATCGCGTTATGGGTTGTGATCGGAATCCCGGTGGCATTCGCGGGCGGATTCATCGTGATGCCTTATTTCGGCATGACGGCGAATGTGATGAGTATTTTTGGATTCATCATCGTCGTCGGCATCGTGGTGGACGACGCGATCGTCACTTCGGAAAATATCTATATCAAATTGAAGGAAGGCATGGACCCGCTGGACGCGGTGACGGAGGGCGCGAAGGAAGTGGCGGTGCCGGTGACATTCGGCGTGCTGACGACCATTGTGGCATTCGTGCCGCTGATGTTTTTCGATGGATTCTATGGTTCATTCAGCCGCCAAATCCCGCCGGTGGTCGGCGCGGTGTTGGTATTCTCGCTGATCGAATCCAAGCTCGCGCTGCCGTGCCACCTGAAGCATGTGAAGGTCCACCGCAAGCGGCTGAACCGTTTCGAGAAATTTCAAAAAGCGATCGCCGATGGATTGGAGAGCTTTGTGGACAAGATTTACGACCCGGCGCTGCGTTTCACCACGCGCCACCGGTATGCGACCTTGGCGGGATTTCTCGCGCTGGGCATGGCCTCGCTGGGCATCCTGACGAGCGGCCGGCTGGGCTTTGTGAACATGCCGGAACTCGACCAGAACCGGATCAACGCGCGCATCAAGATGCCCTCGGACACGCCCGTGTCGGTCACCGACCAGCGCGTCCTGCAAGTCGCCGCGCGGGTGGACGAGCTGCGGCGGGAGTTCCGCGATCCAGGCACCGGCGAATCGCTCATCCGGGACATGGTGACTTCCAGCGGCGGCTGGTCCGGGCGGCAGGATATCGAGCCGCGGGAAGGATATGTGACGATTTCCGTGCTCGATCCGGGGCTGCGCTCCGAGCCGGGGCCGAAGAACAGCGAGATCGCCGCGCGCTGGCTGGAACTCGTGGGGAAAATGCCGGATGTGGAAAATCTGCGGATTTCCGGCGACCGCGGCGGCGGCGGCGACAACGAGCTGGAGTCCTTGCAAATCGAAATCCGCGGCCCCGCTTCCGAGGAGAAAACCGCACTCACCCGCGACGTCGAAAAACTCGTGGAATCCTACGCCGGCATTTCCAGCGCCTGGAACAATGCCGGCGGAAATCGCGACGAGCTGCTCATCAAAATCCGCCCCGAGGGGGAATCACTCGGGCTGACTCAGCGCGATTTGGCGAATCAGGTGCGCGCCGCGTTCTACGGCCAGCAGGCGCAGCGCGTGCAGCGCGGCCGGGACGACATCCGCGTGATGGTCCGCCTGCCGCTGGAGCAGCGGCAATCGCTCAGCACGCTGGACCGGCTGCGCATCCGCACGCCCACGGGTGGCGAGGCACCGTTCCGCAGCGTGGCCACGGCGGAATTCGCGCGCGCCCGGTCGGACATCAGCCGCATCGATGGCGCGCAGGTCGTCAAGGTCGCCGCGCAGCCGGTGGATGAGACCGTGGACGTCGTCGGGATTTCCCGAAATCTGGCTCCGCGGCTCGACGCGCTGGTGAACCGGCACTCGCATTTGAGCTGGCGCTACGCCGGTTACGTCGCCGAGCACGAGGAGACGAAGCAGCGGACGCTCGTCGGCGGATGCGCGCTGTTCTTCGCACTTTACGCGCTGCTGGCGGTGCCGTTCCGCTCGCTCTACCAGCCATTCTTTGTGATGCTGGCGGTGCCGTTCGGGGCGATCGGCGCGCTGTTCGGGCATATGATCATGGGCATCACGCCGTCGTATCTATCTGTTTTCGGAATCCTGGCCTTGGCCGGCGTGGTCGTGAACGACTCGCTCGTCATGGTGGATTTCATCAATCAGCGCAAACGCGAGGGCGTCGCGGATCTCTTCGAAGCCGTCATCCAGTCCGGCACGCGCCGCTTCCGCCCGATTTTGCTCACCTCGCTGACCACCTTCGTCGGCCTCGTCCCGCTGATATTCGATCCGTCGCTGCAAGCACAGCTCCTCATTCCGATGGCGGTTTCGTTGGCGTTCGGAATCCTTTTCGCGACCGGCATCACCCTGTTTTTAATCCCCGCTTCCTATCTCGCCGCGGAGGATTGCGTCGCGCGCCTCGGCCGGGCTTGGAGCTGGTATAAGAGGCCGTTTCGCCCCGCCACAACCGACGCCGTGGCCGATCCGCATTGATTTCACTTCATGGCCAATTCCACCTTAGCGAAATCCACCACCGCCTGCCTCGCCGCGCTCCTCGTCTCCTGCGGCGCTGGGAAACTCGGCCGTCCGGCGGACTCGCTGGCCATCCGCACGCCGGGGTCTTGGGAGGCGGTTTCCAGCGGTTCCGAGCGGCGGATCTCCACCGGCTGGCTGGCGGATTTCGCCGATCCCGCGCTGACCGGGACGGTCGAGGAAGCGCTTGCCTACAACCGCCAGCTCCGCGTCGCCGCCGGCCGTTTCCGTGCCGCGCGGGAGGAATCCATCATTTCCCGGGCGCGCCTGCTGCCATCCGTTTCGCTCGGCGGCGGCGGCTCCGTGCGCGACACCCCGGGGGCGGATCCGAACAATCGCGACTACCGCCTCAACCTCGCCGCCTCGTGGGAGCCGGACCTCTGGGGCCGCCTGCGCGATTCCGCCCGCGCCGCCGACGCCGCCGGATTCGCCGCGCTCGAGGATTTCCGCGGCGCCCGCCTTTCGCTCGCCGCGAATACCGCCAAAGCTTGGTGCGACCTCATTTCCACCGACCAGGAAGTCACCCTCGCGGAGGAAACGCTCGTCTCGTATCGGAAAAATCTGCGCATCATCGAGCGGAACTACATCGGCACCGGCGAGGGCGCGCTCGATATCCAGTTCGGCCGGACCAACGTTTCGTCCGCCGAGCGCATCGTCGAGCAACGCAAGCAGGACCGCGAAGCCGCCGCCCGCACTTTGGAAATCCTCCTTGGCCGCTACCCAGCCGGGAAAATCCGCGCCGGCCCCGAGCTGCCGCGCCTCGCCGCCCGCGTGCCCGCCGGCGTCCCCGCAGATTTGCTCGACCGCCGCCCGGACCTTTCCGCCGCCCGCGCCCGGCTCTTCGCCAGCGCCCGCCAAGCCGATGCCGCGCGGAAAGCATTGCTGCCATCCGTCAGTCTAACGGGCGACGCCGGCTCGTCCGCCCAGCGCCTCGCCGATCTCCTCGATACCGACCGCCTCGTCGCCACGCTGGCCGCGCGATTCTCGCAAATCGTTTACCAAGGCGGCGCCGTCACCGCCGAAGCCCGCGCCGCCCTCGCCCGCAACGATGCCGAACTAAACACTTACGCCCAGACCGCGCTCGTCGCCTTCCGCGAGGTCGAGGCCGCGCTATCCGCCGACGCCTCGCTGGCCCGGCAGGAGAAATTCCTCGCCGCCGAGCTTGAGCAAGCCGCCCTCGCCGAGCGCCAGTCGGAGCGCAATTACTCGGAGGGAATCAACCCGAACATCCTCTCCGTTCTCGAAGCCCAGCGCCGTGCGAACAACGCCCGCGCCGCCACCATCCGCCTCCGCAACCAGCGCCTCCAAAACCGCATCGACCTCCATCTCGCCCTCGGCGGCGATTTCGCCACACGGCTGAAATAAAGGCACAGTGGCTGGCGCGTTTCGCGCCAGTCCGTCGCGGGGGCGTCGCGCCCCCACGCGGATCGGTGGCAGCCGCGCTCAAGATTTACCAAAGGCGTCTCGCAATCGTTCCCAAAGGCGGAACCGCCGCATTCCCCGCCCCATTCAGGGCGGAATATCATGAACCATCATTCCTGGGACTGAAGCCCCAGGCTTTGTTCCGTGCCCCTTTCAGGGCCGGTATCGCAGGCTGCAAGCCTGATGGAACAAAGCCCCGGGCTTCAGCCCGGGGTTAGTGGTTCTATGAATCGCGGCCTGAAAGGTCGCCGAAATTCTGGAGCGCGTGGAGACAAGCCATTACGCGATTCCATTTCGATCATGACCGGTTGAAATGACTATAATCATTCCTAAGACATTCCTCACTCCTCCGCGCCCACCGTCTCGTCCCGTTGGTAAATCGGAAGCTGCCGGTAGGGCACGGTGAACGCCAGCACCATCATGGCGGTGCCATAAATTCTTCCGGCCTCGCGGCTGGGCCATGAGCCGTCGGAATCCTGTTTGTTCAAATACGTTTCATACATCCACGGCGCGTATTCCGCCCAGTACCGCCCGCCGATCTGGAACATGCCCTGCGCGTTGTAATAGTTTCCATAAAACTCGAACTGATCGCCCGGCAGCTCGCGGAAGGTCTTCAACACATAGTCCGCCGCTTTTTCCGTTTCCGGCGTGCCGTGCTTTCCAACGAGTTCCAGACATAGCAATCCCATGCCGGTCAGCGATTTGTTATGATCGTCCCGGTTCGAGTAGCCGAAGCAGCCGCGCTCGGGATCCTGGTGGCGTTTCAGGTAATCCACGGCGCCGGCAATGGCGGCATCCGGCACCGCCGCGCCGTTGAGCTTGGCCGAGCGCAATGCCATCAGCGCCCAGCCGCTGCATGAGGTATCGCTGTCCTTGGAACCCGGATGATAGCGCCAGCCGCCTTGGTTCCGCTCGTCCTTCGGTACCGCCTGCGCCCGCAGAATCAGGGAAAGCGCCGGCGGCAATGCCTTGCCGATCCGTTCCTGCCGCGCCGGATCGACCATGCCGCTGACTTCGGAAAGGAACAGCGTGGAAATGTTATGGGCGTACATCGGCCCGCTGCCGGCATTGCCTTTCTCGAACAATCCATCGTCCTTCCGGCTGTCCAACACCCAGTCGATGCAGCGGTTCAGCGAATCCGCATACGGTCCCTCCGTCGGCATATGTCCTTTGGAAAGGTAGGCCATGCCCACCAACGCGGGGATGCCGGTGGAATCCCCATAACCTTCCGGGAACGATCCGTCCGGCCGCTGGGAATTTGCCAGAAATCCCAACGCCTTCTCCACCGCCGGATCCACCTTTTCCCGCCATTGCGCGAATACCACATCCGCCGCTTCCTGGGAGAAACAGGGACCAATGAGAAACGCGGATAAAACAATGATTTTCATGCGGGCGGAGATGGATGAAGGGAAGATTTGAACCACGGAATACACGGAGAACACGGAAGGAAGAGGACAATAAGTTTTAACTGCGGATGGACGCGGATTCGCGCGGATGGAGAGATAATTTTTTGGATTCTAGCAACCCATTCTTTTCCGCGTTCATCTGCGGTTCATTCCTCTTCCTTTCCGTGTGTTCCGTGTGTTCCGTGTGTTCCGTGTGTTCCGTGTGTTCCGTGTGTTCCGTGTGTTCCGTGTGTTCCGTGTGTTCCGTGTGTTCCGGGGTGACTCTTTTATTATTCCGATTTCGCCATGCTTTCGAAGTAGCGTTTCACCAAAGTCCGGTATTCCTCGGGGACGGCGGCGGCATCGGGGGAGCCGACGTCGGAGCGGAGGGACGCTTGGATTTTCGCCCAATCGTCGGAGCTGATGCCGAGGCGGGCGAGTTCCGGCGGCACGCCGGGGTCGGGTTCGGCGGTGCGCGGGGCGTCGTCGGCTTGGGGACTGGCGCCGGTGCCGGGTTTGCCGCCGGGCTGTTTCGATTGCCCGGGCTTTTTCCCCTGCATGCCTTGGAGGCCGGATTTCGCGGCTTGGGCCAGCGCTTCGGCGGCATTAGCGGCTTGTTCTGCGGCGGCGGCGGGCTGCGGGGCGGTGGCGGCCATCAAGGCTTCGCGGAACGATTCGCCCAGCGCGGCGGGATTGACCGGGGCTTTTTCCGCATTCGGCTGCCGGCCGGCGGTTTCCGCCGCGGCTTTGGCGAAATCCTCGGCAGCGCGCTCCAAGGATTGGGCGGTCCGGGCGAGTTCGGCGCCGGATTTCGCATGAAGTTCCGCGGCCTGCGCCTGCTCTTTCCCGAGCGCTTCACCGGCGCGTGCGGCGCCCTCGCGGCTGGAGTTTTCGGCCTCGTTCATCGCGCCGTTGTTTTCCAAATGCGGCAGGCGGGCGACCTCCCCGGCCAAATCTCCGGCGTCGCGGGCGCTGGCGGCTTCGAGTTGCTGCCGGGCCGCCGCGGCATCGCCCTTGGCGAGGGAATCGAACGCTTTGGCGACATCGTCCTGCTTTTCCGCCAGCGCTTGGAGCGATTCCGCCTGCGCCGCCTGCTGGGGATCCGCCCCGGCGGGCGATTTCCCGGCAGCTTCCGCCATCGCCTTGGCCGCGGTTTTCGCGGATTCCGCGGCGGCTTGGGTTTCGCCGTTTTCGAGCTGGGTTTTGGCGGATTCCGCGGCGGTGCTGGCGGCGGGAAGATCGTCGGCGAGGGCGTTGCGCGCTTCCCGCGCCTGATCGAGCTCCGCCTTCACCTCGCCAGCGATTTCCGCCTGAGCCTCGGCGAGTTCCGCCTTGAGTCCTTCCGGGGAAATCGCGCGGGCCTGTTGCTCCAACGTTTGCTGGTCCGCCGCGGCTTGGCGCGCCTCGGCGGCCAATGCTTTGGCCTGCTCCGCCTGGTCGGCCAGGGCGGCGGATTGCGCTTCCGGCCGCTCGCGCAACTGCTGGCGGACCTGCTCGCCGATTTGCCGCTGGCGGTTCTGCCAATCGGCGCGATCGGCCGCGGGTTTTGCCAGATTTTCCGCGGCTTGGCGGGCGAGTTCGCGCTGGGCGTTCGCCAGCTCCATGACGCGCGCCAGATCGTCGATTTTCCGCCGGTCCCGGTCCATTTCCTGGCGGATTTCCCCGAGCTGGTTTTCCACCGCGCGGGCGTCGTTGCGGGCGATGTCGAAGCTGTCCTCGCGGATGGCGGGATCGTCCTGAAGCAGCGAGTTTTCCAGCTCCTCGCGGGCTTGGGCGGCCATGTCCGCAGCTTTCTCCACGGCGTTCGCCTTGGCGGCGTGGACGCCTTCGCGCATCCGCTCCGCCAGCTCGTCGAGCTGCTTTTCGGCGGCGGTGAGGCGCTCGGCGGACTCTTTCAAATCCTCGCGGGCCTGGTCGCGCAGGTCGGTCTTCGCAATTTCCCCACGATGCCGGTCCATCCGCTCGCGCGCCTCGCGTGCGGCCCGGGCCGCTTCCTCGACGGACTTGCGCGCGCCCTCGTCTTCCTGCCGCAACTCCTGCCGCACCAGCGATTCCGCGCCATCGTCCAGCTTCAGCGTGACCCAGTCGGACACGCCGACGCCCGGACCGCCGGATTCCGCGGGGCGGCCGTCGGCGGCGCGGATGCGGAGCCGGATTTTCCGCGTGCCCGGGAATTTCTCGCGCAACTCGCCGATCGCGACCTCTACCGAGCCGCGGAAAATCTGCGGCAATCCCGCACCGAATCGCGGCGGCAGCGGCTGCGGGAGCCGCGCTTCCGGCCGGACTTCCACAGCGACTTCCGCCAGTGCGAAATCCTCCGTGATTTCGTAGCGCATTTCCAAAATCTCGTCCGGCCGGACGCGCAGTTCGCGCGCTTCCGGCTTGAGCAGGACGACGGACGGCGGCGCATCGGCGAGGACCGAAACGGGCAAACGCAGCGCCTCGATTTCATGGCCCAGCCGGTGCTTGAGCGTGACGACAGCCTCGCCGGATTCCGCCAGCAGCCAGGAAATCGCGACGCGGCTGCCATTGGCGGCGTTTTCGACCGTGCCCTCCACGCGCTTCCCGCCGATCTCCAGCCATGCCCCCGCGATGGCCGTATTGACCGACCCGCGCACCGTCACGCGCGTGCCGGCGACTGCGGAAATGCCGAGATCCAGCGCGATTTCCCGCTGCCGCGCGCCGGTGTAGGCGGGGAAATCCAGCGTGGCGCGGGCGTCCGCCAGCACCGGCCGCGGCCAGACGCCGATCTTGAACAGGTCGCTCTCCTCGCGCCCGGCGAGCGCCCGGTAGCGGAACCCGCGGCGCACCGGATTCATCGTATATACATTGGCATCGCCCGCGCGGACCATCGGCTGGGTGACGGATTTCCCGTCCTCGAAATCCATCCGCAGTTCCAGTTTGCGGGCCGCGCCCTCGTAGCGGACGCGGATTTCCAGCGCATCCCCGGCGAGGATTTCCCGATTGCCGGGGGAAATCCGGAAGGTGCCGGCGGCGACATTTCCGAGATCCGAAAATGGCGCGACCGCCCGGACCAACAGGCGCGACGCCTCGCCGGGCGCGAGCGCGAAAGCCAGCGCCAGCACGGCCAGCAACGCCATCGCCGGCCGGCCCCAGCGGCGCGCGGTGCGGGCGGATTTCACCTCTAGGGCGGCGTCCAAGCCCACGGCATCCGCGGCGGCGGCGCTGGCCAGCGATGCCATGAG
>JBBSUD010000047.1:0-37679 GCA_038235225.1 Verrucomicrobiales bacterium | reverse complement strand
TTTTGGTTTTGATTTTGGTTTGAGGAAATTCTCGGTCTCGGCGTATTCGAGGGGGGCGGGGGAGGGGCCGAAGGTTTGGAGTTCGCCGCTGAGGAAGGGTTGGATTCGCGGTGGGTCGAGGACGGCGGGCATGCGGTCGTGGACGGGGGCGAGGGTGGCGTTCGGCTCGGTGGTGATCATGGAGAAGCAGGGGCCGGTCTCGGGATTTTCCTCCCAGATGCCGGCGAGCCAGAGCCAGCCGCCATCGGGACTGGCGAAACGGAGGGGGGCTTTGCGGCCGCCGATTTCCACCCACTCGTAAAAGGCGGCGGCGGGGATGAGGCAGCGGCGGGTGGCGAAGGATTCGCGCCAAGTGGGGCTGCGGAGCTTGTCCTCGCGGGAGTTGACGATGGTGCGCCAGACGGCCGGGCGCCCTTTGGTTTTGGCGGCGAAGGCGCGGCGGAAACCCCAGTGCATGGGCTGCGCGGTGCCATCCGGCAGGACGACGGGGGCGGTGTGGGTGGGGCGGATGATGCGGGTATCGGCGATGGCGAGGATTTCCGCGAAGGCGGATTCGGTGACGGGCGCGGGGAAGCTGCCGCCGCGTTTGCCGAGTTCGTAGGCGGTACACATTCGGCGAATCTAGCGGGACGGCGGGGCGCGGCAACCTGGGCGGGGGATTTTTTGCCGAGGCCGGGACTTGCGGTGCGCGGCGGGGGCGGGCAAGGCTGCCGCGTGCCTGAACTGATGGAAAGCGCCCGCCGATGGAGCGGGTTCGTGTGCCCGGATTGCCGGTTCGTGTTCCGCGTGCCGCGCGATCACGACGGGCGCGGGGTGGTCTGCCCGAGCTGCCGGCGGATGTTGCAAATCCCGACCGCGGAGGACACGCCGCCGCCGCTGGTGGCGCCGCTGCGGCGGGTGGTGGCGGAGGCCGCGCCGGAGTCCGGCGAGGGCGAAACGCGCACGGTGAAGCGCCGCCGCCGGAAGGGCGGGCGCGGCCAGCCAGCGTGGGAGCATGGGTCGGATCGCCGACGATCACGCGGCGGAGAGACCGGACTGTTCCGCTGGTGGCTCATCGCGGGCGGCGTGCTGCTGGCGCTAGTGGCGGGCGGCGCGATTTACGCAATGAAAGGCGGTGGAAATGCGACCGCACCGATCGCCGCGGGCAAGGCGCCGACCTTGGAAAAATCCCCGGCTGCGGAGCCGGAGGAAGTGGAGGCGATTTCCCGGAGCCAGCCGGAGCTGCTGGCGGAAGCCGAGCCGCTGGTGCGGAAATTCCTCACGGCGACCACGGTGGACGAGCTGCTACCGCTGGTGCGGAATCCGGACCGCACCGAGCCGCGGATGCGCGAGCGCTACCCCGACGGGGAAATCCAGCCGGCGGGGATGTCGGAATTCGACACGATGGGTGGCATGATGCTGCAGGGGAAATTCGCCTCGGTCGGCGTGCGCACCGCGAACTACGAGGACTGGCAAATCGTCATGGCGGACACGCCGGACGGGCTGAAAATCGATTGGGAAAGCTGGGCGGATTGGTCGGACATTTCCTGGAAGGACTTCCTCGCGGGGAAATCGCAGGAGGCGCACGTCTTCCGCGTCACGCTGATCCCGGTAGACTACTACAATTTCGCTTTTTCCGACGATGCGAAATGGCAGTCCTACCGGCTGGAAAGCGCGGACAAGGAGCACTCGATGTATGGCTACGTGCAGCGCGATACGGTATTGGCGGAGCGCATCCGCCCGAACGCGGACGTGAAAAGTCTCGCACTGATGCTGGCGCTGAAATTTCCCGAAAATCCGCAATCGGCCAATCAGGTCGTGATCGACGAATTGGTCGCGGATGGCTGGGTGGAGGAAGGACCAAAACCATGATTCCAACGACTTACGAAAAGGCTCAGGAGCTGAATCTCGACCCGATGGTGTACGGCACTTTCGCGGAAATCGGCGCGGGCCAGGAGACGGCGAACTGCTTTTTCCGCGCTTCCGGCACGGCGGGCCTCGTGGCCAAAACGATTTCCGCCTACGACATGACGATGAGCGACGCCATATACGGCCATAGCGATCGCTACGTTTCCGCGGGCCGGCTGGATGCGATGCTCGACCACGAATACGGCATCCTGCTCGAGCGGCTCGGGCCGAAGCGCGGCACGGAAACGACGTTTTTCTCGTTCTGCAACACCGTCCGCGCCCGCGGCTGGAACGACACCGGCGAATGTCATGGCTGGCTCGGCATCCGCTTCCAGATGAAGCCCGGCGATCCGCCGTCGGAAATCATCATTCACATCCGCCTGCTGGACGCGCGCTCGCTCGACCAGATGGAGGCGCTGGGGACGATTGGCGTGAACCTGATCCACTCGGCCTTCCGGCAGCGCGGGCACCTGCGCAAATTTGTGGAATCGCTGACGGACAACCTGATCGTGGGCCGGGCGGAAGTGGATTTGCTGAAATTCACCGGGCACGGCTACAGCTTTTTCGACAACCGTCTGTGCGCGCTCCAGCTCGTGGAAAGCGGGCTGACGGATGCCACGATGTTCCTACCGGATGGCGAGGTGGTGCAGCCGGCGGAGGCGCTCTACCGCCACCCGGTGCTGCTGCTGCGGGGTAGCTTCGACCCGGTGATGAACGTGCATCTGAGGATGCTGGAGCAATCCCGGATGGGTTTCGTCGAATCGCTCGGCGAGGCGGACCGCGGGTCGGCGATCGAGCTGTGCGAGATTTCCATGCACAATCTGCTGCGCGGCCGGGGCGTGGATCCGGTGGATTTCCTCGACCGGGCCGATGCCTTGCAATCGCTTGGGAAAACCGTGCTGCTATCGCGCTGCGCGGAGTTCCACCGCATCGCCGCGTTCCTGCACCGCTACACCAACAAGCCCGTCGGCATCGTGCTGGGAGTGGGGCTGCTCAATGAGTTGTTCAAGCCCAAGTGGTCGGAGAATCTGGCGGGCGGGCTGCTGGAATCGTTCGGCCGGCTCTTCAAGGAAGGCGTAACGCTATATGTCTTCCCGTGGCGGAGCCGGAAAAGCGGCGAGCTCGTCACCGCGGAGAATTTCAAGGCGCCCGAGGACAGCTTCCACCTTTACCAGCATTTCCTCCAGAACCGGCGGATCGTCGGCGTCCACTGCGAGGACGAATCCCTGCTTACCTACACCGGCCGCGACGTGTGCCGGATGATCAACGAAGGGGACGAACGCTGGCACGAGCATGTCCCGGAGGTCGCCTGGACGATGGCCCGCCGCCACGCGCGGCTCCAGCTTCAGGCGAGTCACGAAGGGAATTCTGAAAAGCACGCTGAAGCTTGAAATTCGGGACTGCCTGGAGTCCGGGCTGCTGTTCCCGCTGCGGGGACGACGGCGGAAGAGCAAGCTGAAGCTTGAACTCCAGGCGGCACTTCGATCAGCGCTTGTTGCGGAGGTGGGACGGGGTTTTGAGGAGGTCGAAATCCGAGCCGCAATACATGCAGCGGAAGCTCAGCGTGGCGAGAATGGAGAGGGTGGCAGTGACGCCGTGATTCAGCGGGAAAAGCCGCCTGGCGCGCGAGTGCGGTCGCGCGCCGCTCTCGACGAGCGGCGTGCCTTTGCACAGCGGGCACCAAGCGCCACGGCGTTTGAACCAGGCGATGAACCAAGTGAGGACGCTGAAACCGAGACCGGCAAGAGCCAGCCGAAATGCAGATTCCTCAGCCCGGAGGACGAAAATAATCCCCGCGGTGCCGGTGGCGACCAGCACGAGATAGTGCAACGCGGAGAACAGCACGGCGCGGACGAACGGCCACCTGTGCGGCAGCGAGCGCGCCCGCGAAACCCTCGCCGGCGGCTGGGCGGAGGCTTGGGGGCGAATGCTCATTTCCGGCACGAATTTCGTGACGGGGGAGGCCGCTGGCAAGGTCCGAACGCGAGCGCCGCTAAGCGCGAGTCGCGATGTTTTGGAGGAAATTTCTCCGAATGGGATTGAGCCGAACTCGTCTGACGCCGATTCGGAGGTTCCGTTTCCGTTTTCGGGGATTTCCGCTACCCTGCCCCTTATGAAACTGGAAATCGTCCTCCTCGCCACCACGTTTCTGGTCCTACCGCTGCACGGGCAGCTCGATCGGACGGAGCGGAAATCCCTGCTCAATACCGACCCGGAGGTCGTTTATCTGGAAGAAACCCTGGGCCAGCCGCTGAAGCTCCACGTGATCAAGGAAGCGCCGGTTTTCTCGGACCGGGAGGGCAATAACCGCCTCGGCGTGCTGCGTTCCGACCAGGATGTGACGGTGGAGGCGATCACCGATAAAATCTACCGGGTCCGCGGGAAGGGCGCGCGGTACGGCATCGCCGGCTGGGTCGCGCCGTGGGCGTTTTCCTCCAAGGATCCGGATTTCGTGGAGAATCTCAAAGACCTCTACAAGCGCCAGATCCAGGTGCAGAAGCTTGTCGCCGCGCACGATGTAGCCGTCGGCATGACGCTCGGCGAGGTGAGCCTATCGCGGGGGAAACCGACCAAAACCTCCGTCCGCAAGGAGGCGGCCGGTCAGTCGGGTCGTTGGGAATACATCGATTTTGAGGATGTGAGGAACTACGTCACGGAAATCGACCGGAGCACGGGACAGGCCTACCGCAGGCTGGTCAGCGTGACGCGGGTGGAAAAGGGGAAGACGGCGGTGGAGTTCAAGGACGACGTGGTGACGGCGGTCGAGGAAAGCGCAAACAACCGCGGTGGCGACACGCGGATCATCGTCCCGCCGCTGGTCTTCCGCTGGTAAGGCGGCGATTTCCCCTCTCAAACCATGTCCTCGCGGAGGGCGCGGGCGACGGCGGCGGCGCGCGACCGGACGCCGAGCTTTTTGAAAAGGTGGCGGGTGTGCGTGTCTATCGTGTGAATGCTGACGCCGGTGCGCGCGGCGATTTCCTTGGCGGTGAGGCCCTCGACGATGAGCGTGAGCATTTCCAACTCGCGCGGCGACAGGGCGACGGGGGCTTTTGTCTTGGTGAGCTTCGCCAGCAGGGAGACGACGCTGGTGGCGATGGCCGGCGACATCGGCGAGCCGCCGCGCGCGGCTTCCTGAATGGCTGTCACGATTTCCTCCGGGCGGGCGGTTTTTACGAGATAGCCGCACGCGCCGCGGCTGATGGCGGCGGAAATTTTCTGTTCGTCTTCGAAGACGGTGAGAATGACGACGCGGCATTCCGGCGCGTATTTGAGCACGTCTTCTAGGGCATCCAGCCCGCTGCGGCCGGGCAGGCCGACGTCCATCAGAAGCACCCGCGGCTGCAAATCCGGCGGAGTCTGGCGAAGCGCGAGCAGCATGGCCTCGGCATTGGCGAAGGCATCGGTGATGTCGAAATTCCGGGTGCAGAGGCGCTGGAGGTTTTTGCGGAGGATGTCGTGGTCCTCGACGATCCAGACGATGGGCGGTTCTTCAGTTTCGGTGGTCTGGTTCATGGGCGGATGCCGGTGGATTTTTTCCAACGTCGCCGGCGCGGGACGTCGAGTGTGACGGTGGTGCCGCGGCCGGGGGCGGAATCGAGCTTCATGTCCGCGTGCATCATGGCGGCGCGCTCGCGCAGATTCCCCAAGCCGTGGCCGGCGGCGGAAGCGGCGGGGTCGAAGCCCGGGCCATCGTCGGAAATGGCGATGCGGAGGCCGGCGGCGGTCGTGGCGAGGTGGAAGCTGAGGCTGGCGGGCGGGCCGTGCTTGGCGGCGTTGTGCAGGACCTCCTTGCAGAAAAGATAGATTTCCCGGCGGGTTTCGAGATTCGGTTCGAAATCGAGCGGGGCGGCAGGCAGCCGCAGGTCGAGATCCGTGCCGTGGAGAAGCCGTCCGGTCATGCCCACCATCACGGCGAGCCAGTCCGCGCCGGCTCCTCGGCGGACGGCGAGCAGGGAAACCATGTCCCGCATCGAGTCCGCGCTTTCGCGGGCGACCCGCTCGATTTCCGCCAGATCCCGCCGCATCTGCTCCGGCTCCTCCTGCCCGGCGAGCGAGGAAATCAGCGCGATGCTGCCAAGATTCGAGCCGAGTTCGTCGTGCAAATCCCGGGCGAGCCGCTCGCGATGGCGCTCCCGGTCGAGCCCGCGGTTCCGATGGGCGCGCCACGAGAAAAGCCCGGCCACCACGATGATCGCAGTGGCTCCACCGACGCTGGCATTGACGAGATTCAGCTCCGCATCCGCATACACGAGGGCGCGGCGGGCGACGGTGGCTTTCAGATCCCGCGTCACCTGGCGGCGTTCCTCCAGCCGGTCGAACCACACCGGCAGTTCGAGCAAATCCCCGCCGCGCGCCTGGCCATCGGTGAGGCCGGCCGGAGTCCACGCGGGGTCGCCCAGCCGGGAATCCGCGCTGACGGCGGCTCCTTTCGCGACGTTTTGGCCGCCGGAATAGATCTGCATTTCCCCGAGCGCGAAGACGTAATCTCCGGCCCTTTTGCGCAGGCGGACCGCCGTCATGCGCACGAACCGGGCGCGCGCCGCGAGATTCGGGTAGCACTGCAGGTTCTGCCCGGGCGCATGGAGCGAGGATTGCGTGCGATCGTAAAGGGTGGCGGCTCCGGCGAATTCCGCCTCCGCGGCAGCTTCGATTTTGAATCGGCTGGGGAAGCCATAGTAGGAATCCCACGCCATGTCCTCGCGCCAGGCCGGCACCAGGCGGATTTCTGAAATCTCCACCGGCCGGCCCAAGTCGATCGTCACTGATTGCCGCTCGTTCATCGAGCTGGCGATCGCGCCATGCCAGCCCATCACCTTGGCGGCGGGGTCCGGCGCGAGCGGCAGGCCCAGCGGCGTGGCCATGTCCGTGAGATTTCCGCGCGACCACGCGGGCAGGAGTTCGCGGGAGCTGGACGAGCGGACGATGGCCCGGCTGGCGACGTTGTCGTTGCCGTCCAGCACCAGCATTTCCGCCAGCGCCAGCACCGGCGGGCCGTCGCTGCGCCACGGGCGGATGGCGGTCAGGCGGATGCGGGTCAGCAGCGTGCCCGGCGGGCAGGGGACATTGACCGGATAGAGGCCGGGCGGCGGGAAACTGCGGGCGGACACGTCCATCAGCATGATGGCCGCGCCCGCGCCATCCGTGCCGGCCAAGGTGAAGCTGCTGGGAAATCCGAATCCCGGCACCGGTCCGCTGGCCCCCTTGGCCAGCAGCGGCACCAGCACCACACGATCCGCGCGGACCGGGTGCGGGAACTCCAGCTCCACCCACAGGTCGCCGCCCTCGGTCAGTCCGGAGCTCTGGAATCCGGTGCGGTTGCCGCTGTTTATCGCTGCAATGGATGGCAGCCTCGTCAGTCTCGCGGAAAGTCTCCGGGCCTTCCGGTTGAGCGAATCCAGCTCCGGCCGCGCCCAAAACGCCAGCCGCTCGACCCACGCGGCATTCTCCACCGCGCCGGCCGGACCGGCCAGCGCGAGCAGCACGGCGGCGATCGCGGGTCTCATGGGTTTACCCGGAATCCACGGGGAGTCCCACGAAGTTTCGGAACTCCAAGGGTGTTTTCGCGGCGCGGGCTGTCAAGAAATCACTTCCCGCGGCGGCGCCGGCGGCGCGATCAAAATTTCCCCGCATTCACCCATTCTCGGGAGGTGACCGACGGCCGGTGGATTTCACACGATCCCCAGCGTGAAACACAAACCCCGCCCGCTTTTCCGTAATCTGCCCGCCGCGCTCGCATCGACCTTCGGGATGCTTGCGCTCTCGATTTCCTGCGTCCATGCCGCTGACGCCTCGTGGACCGGTGCTACGAACAATCTTTACGACGAGGCCACCAACTGGACCGGCGGCGTTCCCGGAATTTCCGGCCTGGGCGGCTCGGCGGGCGCGAGCACCGATGTGGCCACCTTCACGACGAACACAAACTCTCCGATTTCCTACACCTCGGTTACCAACAGCGACGTGAATCTCGGCGGCGTGGCATTCACTGGCACGCCCGGTCCAGTCACATTGCGCAGCGGCACCGGCAGTGGCACCCGCCGCATCTATTTCACCGCCGGCGGCGCGGGCGTGAGCATGGCTTCCTCGGTTGCCTCCCCCATGACTTTTGCCCGCACCGGCATTTCCTCCGGCGCTTCCGGAACGGTCACTTACAGGAATGACGCTGCGGACAGCACTGCGATCCTGAATTTCGGATCAACTTTTCTCAGCCTTGCAACCGCGCCTTCGACGCTCGTCCTCACCGGAACGAATACGGGCGACAATATCATGGCGAACAACATCTCTGAGTCCGCCGGCGCGCTCTCGGTGGTGAAAAACGGTACGGGCACGTGGTATCTGGCCGGCACCAACAGCACCTATTCCGGTGGTTTCACGCAAAATTCCGGCACGGTCGGCATTCGCAATAGTACCGCTTTCGGCACCGGCCCCCTTACCATCAACGGCGGCACGCTCGCCTCCGCCATCATCGACCGGACCCTCGCGAACAACGTCACCGTCGGCGGCAATTTCACACTTGGCGGTCTCGGGCAGGCCACCACCATCAACGGGACCATCGATCTCGGAGGCCCGGCCCCGCGCACCGTCACTCTCGGAAACTCCGCTACCTTCGGCGGCGCGATTTCCAACGGCGCCCTTACCCTCGCCGGCGGCGCGAACACCCTCACGCTCGGCGCGAACAACACCTACGCCGGAGCCACCGTCGTCTCGTCCGGCACCTTGCTGGTAAATGGCACGCTCGCCAACAGCTCCTCCACCAGCGCGGATGGCGGGGCCACCGTCGGCGGCGCGGGTTCCATCGCCAACGCCCTCACGCTTGCCTCCGGTTCCGCCCTGCGCCCCGGCACCACCACGGCGGACAGCGTCGTCGGCACGCTTGCCACCGGCACCCTCACGCTCGGCGGCAGCTACTTCGCCACCATCACCGGGAACGGCGTCAATGACTTGGTCAACGCCACCGGCAACGCGATTTTCACCGGCGGCACCGTCGCCCCGTTCCTCTCCGGTTATTCGCCGGTGCTTGGCGACGCCTTCGACCTCGTGGACTGGACCGGCACCTCCACCGGCGTGCCCACCTTCGACTACAGCTCCGCCGCGCTCGATCCCAGCCTCGCATGGGATTCCTCCACTTTCGTTTCCGATGGCACCCTGCGCATCGTCGCCGTGCCGGAACCGGCGGCCGCCGCGCTCGGCAGCCTCGGACTTCTCCTGCTCCTGCGCCGCCGCAGAGCCTGAAAATCCCGGCCCAGCCCGCGTTCATCAATTCTCGTGAGGTGAATCCGGTGGCGGCCGCGCCGAACCTTCGGATGCACCCGCGTCGATTCGCGACGCCGGGGAAATCGCTTCGGATTTCCCCAACCACTTTAAAAACCCCACTCCAGAAACCCCGAAAAACCAAATCCCATGAAAACCCGTCCATTCTCGAAATTCGCCTCAACGGCCCCGGCCTCCCGCCTTTCCACCCTTGCCTTTTGCGCCACCCTCCTTGCCGCCGGTCCGCTTTTCGCCGTTGATCTGCTTTCTTGGGATGTCACGGGTTCGACGGGGGTCACCGGCAGCGGGGTTGCCACCCCCGGAGCGCTTGGTGTTACGGGAACCGAACTCACCGCGGGAGGATTGACGGGTAACGGTGGCTCGCCAGCGAACACTTGGAACCGCAGTTACCTTCGCCAAACCGACTTTGCGGCTGCGATCACCGCCGGAAACTTCATCTCGTTCTCCACCTCGGTTGATGCCGGCTTCACGGCAACCATCGACGGAATTTCAGGCTTGAACCTCGCCCGTACTTCGGTCGGGCCTGACATGGCGGGCCTCTTCTATAGCACCAATGGAGGCACTACCTTCACCCAGACTGGCAACACCTTTACTTTGCTGAACAACAACTTGCAGTCCGCCGCTACGGCCTTTAGCGCGACCTTGGCCGCCACGCCCTTGGTGGTAGCAGGTCCCGCGACCATTCAGTGGCGGGTTGTATTTTATAGCGATTTGACCACGGGCGACAACCGCGCGGGAGTTGGCAATGCCTCCACCAACGATTTCGCAATCACCGGAACAGTTAGTTCCGCCACGGTGAAAAACCTGCTCTGGAACGGCTCCGACGGTGATCCCTGGAACTATACCGCCATCAAGTGGCTCAACACCGACAATGGCAATGCCCCGGTCGCTTTCTCCGCCAATGACCGCGCCACCATTTCCACCGCGGGCAAAATCGTGGTCGATGCCGGCGGCGTCAGTATCGCCAGCGCAACCGTGAATCATCCGTCTGGAACCGTCACCCTTTCCGGCGGCTCCTTGACCGGCATTTCCCTCACCAAAAATGGTGCCGGGACGCTTCGGCTCGAATCCGTCAACACCTTCACCGGCGGCGCGAACCTCAACGGCGGCATTACGGAAGTCGCGATCACCGGTGCTCTCGGCACCCAGAAAATCGCACTTGCGGGAGCGACACTGTCCGTCGCTCCTGCGGTAACGGCCCTCAGCGCTCCCATCGAATTGGGCATCGGCGGCGGCGCCATCGATAACTCCGCGTTCCTCACCCTTCCCACCGTTGCCAACACCATCGCCAACAATCCGTTCACGAAGACCGGTGCGGGCGAACTGGAACTCGCTAACGGCCTCGGGACCCAGAGCAGCGGCGCGGTCAATCTCTCCGTTGCCGCCGGCAGCGTCACCGTCAGCGGCACGGGTACCGCGAAGCAAATCAACCTCGGCGCGCTCGTCAATCTGACGGGCAATCTCAACGTCAACGGCCCGAACGTGGTGTTCCACGCATCCGAAGTGACGGGAACGGGCACCATCGTCGTGCGCGACGCCGGCTCCAATCTCAACACCCGCTTCAACGCCGGCACCATCAACGTTCGCGTCCCGGTCAAACTCGAAGCCGACGGCTCCGTCGAGTCCGCCAATGGCACCAACGCGCTCAATTTCTTTGGCGACATCAGCGGCCCATTCAACTTACTCAAGAAAGGCAACGGTCTCGTCACCTTCCGGACCGACATGAGCTACACCGGCACCACGACGCTCAATGACAAGGGCACGCTTCGGCTAAACGGCACGGGCAACCTCGGACAGGGCGATGTCATCATTGCCAACGTCGATGCACGCCTGTCGTTTGAAGTGTCGGGAGAAATCACCGTTTCAAACAACATTTCCGGCGTCGGAGCGGTTACCAACGCGGTCACTTCCCAAGCTCCGGTCAACCTCACCGGAATCCTCAGCTACGGCGGCCAGACCGTCATCGGATCCAGAATCCTCCGCTTCGATGGCGCCAGCCCGGATCTTCTTGGCGGCGTGCTCGTGCAAGCCACCCTGGATGCCGCCACCACCGGCGCGATCGGCGGCAATGGCTCCATCGGCGGCGGCGTCACCATCAATGCCGGCGGCGGCATCTCGACCCGCATCCGCGATTGGACCGGCGCGGCCGGCGTCGGTTACGACGATCTGGCGGTCGATTTCGTGGATATCCAAGGCGCGCTCGTCGTGAAGGTTGATGGCAAGGACCTGGTGAATTTTACCGAGTCGGCGAAATCATTCACCATCCTGAACGCCGTCAGCAGCATCAGCGGCTTCGATCCGGCGATGGTTTCCTTCGTGAAGACGAATTTCCCCGGCAACGGCACGTTCTCGCTCGCCCAGTCAGGCACCTCGCTGGTGCTTAGCTACGCCGCCGGCTCGGCCGACCCCTACCTCGCCTTCGTCAGCGGCTCGCCCTACAACCTGGCTGGTTCCGCCGCCCTGCCCAAGTCGGACCCGGACAATGACGGCATCCCGAACGCGGTGGAATTCGTCATCGGTGGCAATCCCGCCAGCGCGCCGGACCTCGGCAAACTGCCGACCTTCACCACCGGCACCGCCTCCGATCCTTTCATCTTCCGCTTCCGCCGGACCAGCGCTTCCGCCTACCTCAATCCCAGTGTGGAATACAGTTCCACCCTGGCAGGATGGACCAAGGCGGTGAATGGCACCGACGGCGTCGTCATCACCGTGAACTCCGGGATCGAAGCGGGCGTTGACGAAGTGGTTGTCAGCATTCCCAAAACGCTCGCCAGCGGGTCGAAATTGTTCGCCCGTTTGAATGTCGTGATTCCTTGAAACCATCACCCGAAATCCCCATGAAAATCCGAACTTACCGCCGTGGCTTCACTCTTGTGGAGTTGCTGGTCGTCATCACGATCATCCTCGTTCTCGCCACGCTCGGCTTCATGGGGAGCTCCATCTTCCTGAAGCGCGCCGCTGCCGTGAAGGACGTGGCCAACATGAAGGGCATGTGGAGCGCCGTGAGCATGTATGCGAGCGACCACGCCGGCGTCCTACCCGGACCATTGTTCGCGGGCCAGCGGCCGGAATACAACCCCAGCCCCGGTGCCGGCAGGCTCACCACCTACATCGCGGAATATCTGGGCTACGATAATCCCGAAAAGGACGAGCCGATCCTTCCGATGGTTGCCAGTTGGCAGAAGAAAGACACCCGCACTCCCAACTACTATTTCCAACGGAGAATCCCGACCACGGTCAGCAACGGCAGTGCCAATATCGAGCCGTGGGGCTATCCCGGCGCTTCCAAGCCGATGAACATGTCCGGGGCGATGAGCGTGATCGATTCGTCGCGGAAATGGGCGTTTAGCGATCTGGACCAGCTCCATCCCGGAGCCGCCGGCGCCGGTTGGATCAATGAACTTCCCGATCATATGTCGCACGGCGACTATCGTCTGGCCTGCTACTACGACGGGCACATCGGCAAGTTGGATAAGGACAACAACCCGAAATAGCCGCTCGGGCGGACGCTGGGATATTGGTGGGTCGGGTTGCGGGGCTTGGCGGTTGGAAACCGCCGCCACGTGCTACGGGGTTGGATTTGGCGAAAGATTTGCCGGCGGATTGCCGCACCTCTTCGCCCCGGAGGTCCGGTCCATCATGAAAATCCTGCTCCCCGCGCTTTGCGCCATCCTGTTCTCGCCCGGTTCCGCGTCCGCCGCCGATCCCGCTCCGCCGCCGAATGTCATCCTCATCGTCTCGGACGATCAGGGCTATACGGATTTCGGCTTCATGGGCAGCAAGGTGGCCAAGACGCCGAACCTCGACCGGATGGCGGCCGAAAGCCTGCTCTTCACCCGCGGCTACGTGATGCCGGTTTGTTCGCCGACGCTCGGCTGCCTTTTCACCGGCCAGCTTCCGCACGTCCACGGCATCACCGGCAACGATTTGAGCGAAGCCTCCATCGAGAAGCAGCACGCTTCCGGCAAGATGGACCGCTCGCCGCTCACCCGCCAGTTCACCGGCAATGAAGTGCTCTTCCCGAAAGAGCTCGCAAAGGACGGCTACCTCAGTTTCCAGACCGGAAAGCTCTGGAACGCAACGGCTGCCGAGGTCGGATTCACCGAAGGCATGACCGATCGCGAAGGCCGCCACGGCGGCGACGGCCTCTCCATCGGCCGCAAGACGATGAAGCCGATCTTTGATTTCATCGACGAGGCAGGCGCGAAAAAGAAGCCGTTCTTCGTCTGGTATGCGCCACTGCTGCCCCACGAGCCGCACAACCCGCCGGCGGAAATCCTGGCCCCTTACAAAACGATGGGCCTCAGCGGGAAGTCCGCGAAATACCACGCCATGGTCGAGTGGTTCGACCGCACCTGCGGCGAGCTCGACGATTTCCTCAAACAGCGGAACCTCACCGACAACACCGTCGTCATCTTCCTGGTGGATAACGGCTGGGACGCCGAGCAGGGCAACCGCGGCAAGCTCTCGCCCTACGAAATGGGGATTCGCACCCCCGTCTTCATCCGCTGGCCGGGCAAGGTGAAACCGCTCCGCGACGAGACCACGCTGGCGTCTGTCATCGATATCGTCCCGACCGTGCTGAAGATTTGCGGCCAGAAACCGCCGGCTTCGCTACCGGGTCTCGATTTGCTCGACCGCGATGCGATGACCGCGCGGAAAACCGTCTTCGTGGAGGCCTTCACCCACGACATCGCCCAACTTGGCGCGCCGGAGAAAAGCCTGGTCACCCAGGTCGTCATCAACGGCTTGGACAAGCTGCTCATCCCCGGCCCCCGCCGGCCGGATAAGGATTTCACTTCCGCGCCGGAGGAAATCGCGCTTTACGATCTGAAATCCGATCCGATGGAGAAGCACAATCTGGCGGACGAGCGGCCGGAAACGGTCGCCCGCTTGAAGGCGCTGCAAGCCGCGGAATGGAAGCTGCCCGACGCCGAGTGAACCAATCCACCACCCATTTCCTCATGAAAATCCGCCTCCTACTCGCGCTTGCCTCTACCTTGGCGAGCGTTGCCGCCGCACCCGTCCGACCGAACGTCGTGTTCATCCTCGCCGACGATCTCGGCTGGGCGGACACCACGCTTTACGGCAAGACCACGTATTACAAAACGCCCAACGTCGAGCGCCTCGCCAAGCGCGGCATGACGTTCGATCGCGCGTATTCCGCCAGCCCGCTTTGCTCGCCGACCCGCGCCAGCATTCTCACCGGCCTCAGCCCGGCGCGTGTTGGCATCACCGCGCCGAACTGCCACTTGCCGCAGGTCGTGCTCAAGGCCTCGGTCCTGAAAAAGGCGAAAGCTTCCGAAAAATCGATTTCCACCGACTCGGCGACGCGGCTGGACACGAGCTATTTCACGCTGTCGGAAGCGTTCAAGGCGGCCGGCTACGCCACCGGTCACTTCGGGAAATGGCACCTCGGCGCGGAGCCGTATTCGCCGCTCCAGCAGGGATTCGACGTGGATCTTCCGCACTGGGCCGGTCCCGGACCGGCCGGAAGCTATATCGCACCGTGGAAATTCAAGGATTTCGACGCTGACCCGGGCATGCCGGACCAGCACATCGAGGACCGCATGGCGAAGGAAGCCGTGGCCTTCATCGAGGCGCACAAGGACGAGCCGTTTTACCTGAACTACTGGATGTTCAGCGTCCACGCGCCCTTCGATGCGAAGAAGAAACTCATCGCGAACTATCGGAAAACCGCCGATCCGGCAAATCCCCAGCACAGCCCGACCTACGCCGCCATGGTCGAAAGCATGGATGACGCCGTAGGCACCCTGCTCGACACGCTCGACCGCCTGAAGCTGGCCGATCACACCATTGTCGTCTTCTTCTCCGACAACGGCGGGAACATGTACGACCGCGTGGACGGGACTTCGCCGACTAGCAATTCCCCGCTTCGCGGCGGCAAGGCGACCGTTTACGAGGGCGGCATCCGCGTGCCGTGCATCGTGAGCTGGCCGGGCCATGTCGAACCGGCAACCCGCTCGGAAGCCGTCATCCAGAGTTCGGATTTCTATCCGACGCTGTTGAAATTGGCCGGAATCGAGCCGCAGCCCGGACAGCATTTCGATGGCATCAATATCCAGCCCGCGCTC
Organism: Verrucomicrobiales bacterium; assembly: GCA_038235225.1. Taxonomy (GTDB): domain Bacteria; phylum Verrucomicrobiota; class Verrucomicrobiia; order Verrucomicrobiales; family Akkermansiaceae; genus Luteolibacter. Next base: position 22,428 of record JBBSUD010000047.1, on the reverse strand, counting down.
CAGGGCGGGTCGCTGGAGCGGAAGGCGATTTTCACCTATTTCCCGCACAATCCGCCAGTCCCCGATTGGCTGCCGCCGGCCGTCGCCGTGAATGAGGGCGATTGGAAGCTCATCCGCATCTTTTATGGCGGGGAAAATGGCGCGCACCGCTGGAAGCTCTTCAACCTGCGCGACGATCCCGGCGAATCCAAAGATCTGTCCGCCGCCCAGCCGGACCGCGTCGCCGCCATGGACAAGCTCATTGAGAATTTCCTGACCAAAACCCACGCCGTCCAGCCCGCGCCAAACCCGGATTTCGACCTCGCGAAATACCACCCGGAAGCCGAAGGCGTACCCGCGATGAGAAAGCCCGGCAAGAAGCCCCGTCCCAAGAAAAACCGCTGAATTCCATCCGTGCTGGCGGATTGCATCCGCCAAGCCCGCGCTCCTTCACAGCAGCGCCCGCGCCGATTTTAGCGTGTCGATATCCTCAATCGTCTTGTCCCGGCGGATCGCCTTGATGCGGGGAAAGCGCAGGGCGAGGCCGGAATCGTGGCGCGGTGACGGGCGGATGGCATCGAAGGCGATTTCCAAAACGAGGTTCGGCTCGACGTGATGTTTGCGCTTTTCCTTCCGCAACGTGTGGCGGGTGAAGTGGTCGGTGAGTTCCTCGATTTCGTCATCGGTGAGGCCGGAGTAGGCTTTTCCGAGCACGCGGAGCTGGCCGTCGGTCTCGTCGCGGACGGCGAAGGTGTAATCGGACAGGACGTCGGAGCGCTTGCCGTGGCCTTGCTCGGCGGCGACGACGACGCAGTCGAGCGTCGGCATCACGCCCTTGAGCTTGATCCACGATTTCCCGCGGCGGCCGGGGGAATAGGAGCTTTCCGGGTCCTTGGCGATGAGGCCTTCGTGGCCGGCTTGGAGGGAGATTTTGAAATGATTTTCCGTCGCGGCGGGGTCGGCGGAGGTGTGGATGGCGATGGTCTCGAACGCGCCGGACAGCGCCATGGCTTCGAGCTTTTCCCGGCGCTGGCGGAGCGGGATTTCCAACAAGTCCTCGCCGTCGCGCCAGAGTAAATCGAAGGCAATGAAGCGCAGCGGGACGGAATTGTCCTGGCCCTCGTCGGTCAGGAACAGGTCGCCATCGGCCATTTTCCGGCCGAGGCGTTTTTGCAAATCCGCGAAGCCGAGCTTCCGGCCCTCGGCGAAGGCGATGAGTTCGCCATCCAAGATGAAATCGCCGGGCAGGGCGCGAGCGGCGGTGAGGAGTTCGGGGAATTCGTCCAGCGGGCGGAGGTCGCGTGAGAACAGCGCGGTCTCGTCGCCGAGCTTGTGAAGCTGGGCGCGGATGCCGTCATATTTCGGCTCCAGCCAGACCGGCGGAGGGAAGGGGAGTTTCTCGAAAAGCGGCCGGTCGTCGGCTTCGTCGCGCTCGAGCGGCGCGGCGAGCATGCATTTGATCGGGACCAGCGGGCGCAAAGTGGCGGTGGCGAGCCGGCCGGACTTCGCCAAAATCGCAGTCTCGCCGATGTTGCCGGTGAGCATGTGGACGTGGCGGACTTCGGCGGAATCCGCGGCGAAGGCGCAGGCGATCGCATCCTCGACCAAGCCTTCCTTCAGTCCGATCCGCAGGTCGCCGGTGAGGAGTTTCACCACCGTTTCCCCCTCGACCGGGTGCAGCGTGGCGAGCCGGGCGGCGAGCCGCGCGATGCGATCGAGCGAGCCGGTGGCGGCAAGGAGTTCGTGGAAAAATCCGGCTAAGTCCGCGAAATCCAGACTTTCCGGCTGGAGCGGGATTTCCTGAAGCACGAGCCGCGCGGTGCGGGCGGCGTCGTTCTGGCTCAGGGAAATTTCCCGGTAGCGCTCCTCGCGGACGCCGGAAATGGCGAGCAAAGCGCGGCGGATCGTTGCCCCGCCGACGTGGAGCGGGCGCTTGCCGGATTTCCGCGGCAGCGCCTCGCCCGTCAGCCAGACGGCGGCGAGCCGGAGGTCGGCGTCGCCGGGCAGGGATTTCAAATAGCTGGCGAGAAAATCGATTTTCGCCAGCCGGCTGCTGGTCTCGCCGACCAGCCGGCAAAGGTCGCCGAAGTCCGCCAGCGGACTGGCCGCGCGGACATGCCGGGTGGCGGAGGTCGCCGTGCGGGCGGCGACGGGCGGCTGGGAAATCCCCAGCTCAAGCTGATCGCCGCCGGTCGCGCACCACGATTCGATCCCGCGGGCGCGCATTTCCGCGGCGAATTGCTTGGCGTAGCCGTGGACGGTGAGGATGCGTTTCGGGCCGACGCGCTGGACGCACTCGAGCAGGCCGGGGTGGTCGGCGTGGTCGGAAAGCGGGAAAATTTCATCGACGCGGTAGCGGAATTTCGCGCCCGGCTGCATCGCCCAGCCGGTCAGCATCGCCACGCGCTTCGCCTTGATCCCGCGCAAAAGCTTCGACCGCACGGCGTTCGGCGGCGCGATGACGACATGCCCGGCGGGCGCGGAGCCCTCGAATACCACCGGCTCCGGCAGCATGTTGAAGCCCGCCTCGCGGCAAACCGCCGTCATTTCCGCGACCGCGGGATGCAGCACCGCCGGGATGTCGTGGGCGGCCATCAGCGCCAGCGCCTCCTGCGCTTTCCCTAGCGAGTAGCCAAGCAGCACCGGCGTCTCGCCATCGGCGATCGCGTCCCGCACGAAGCGCACGATCGCCGCCTCGATTTCCAAGGCGCTGGGAAAAACGTAGCCCGGCAGGCCGAAAGTCGTTTCCGTGATTAGCGTGTCGGCTTGGAGGAAAACCACGCTCTCGGCGGTGCGTCCGCGGCGGGTTTTGAAATCGCCGGTATATAACAGCGTCGCATCGTCCGAAAGCCGGGTGACGTGCAGCATCGCCGAGCCGCAGATGTGGCCGGCGGGCAACAGCCGCAGCCGGAAACCGTCCCGGACGACCGGCACGTGGAATGCGACCGGCTCGATTCGGCCCGCGGCCAGGTGAAATCGCCGCCGGACCAGCGCCGCCGTCACATCCGAGCACAGCGCCATTTCGTGCCGGGCGAAATGGTCGGCGTGCGCGTGAGAAACGAACGCGCGGGGTTTCGCATCCCACGGGTCCAGCCACAGGTCGGCTTCGGGAAGGTAAAGGCCTCTTTGGAAACGGACTTCGATCACTGGGTCCGGAAATTAGGCGGCGGCAGGCGGAGCGCAAAGGGAAAGGGCCTCAGCGAGTTTACCCAAGTGGATTTCCCCTTGGCACCGCGCTTCAGCCGTGGAGATTCGCGGCATGGCGAAATTATCCACGGCAGTCAGCATTCATCCGTATTTTCAAATTCAGGCGGGAAAGGTGGATGATTTCTCGAAAGTGATTTCATCGTTCATCGAGACGACCGGCACGGAAGCCGGCTGCCTTTACTACGATTTCACGCTGAATGGCGATGAGGCGTTCTGTCGCGAGGCCTACCTCGATGCCGATGCGGCGCTGGCGCATCTGGGAAATGTGGATCATGTGATCAAGCAGGCGCTGGAGATTTCCACGATGACGCGGTTGGAAATCCACGGGCCCGCGGCCGAGTTGGAGAAAATGCACGCGCCGCTGGCGGAACTGCATCCGGCATGGTTCGTCCGTCAGGACGGCTTGGACAAGTGAGCGGCCGCCCGGAGAAAATCGACGTCAGTCGATTACTTAATCCCGATGCGATAGAACTTTCTGGACGAGCCGCCTCCGACTCCAGGCCCCTCCAACGGATAGGAGGTTTCGGTGCCGGCGGATGCGGAGATGTCATCGGCTACCGGCACCCATTCGTTAGAACTCATCGAGGTGGAGGAGTCGATCCGGTAGATGGCGCCAGGTTTTGAGGGCCAGGTGACGGACCACGAATCCGCCTGATGGCTTAGCTTTCCAAAAAAGAAACTACTTGAATCGAGAGGATCCGTGCCGGCGCGGATTTCAACTCCGTCGGGAGTGCCGTCCCCGTCGGTGTTGTCATTATCGGGATCGGTTTCACCGGCGTCGATGAGGCCATTGCGGTTCGGATCTTCGACAATATCGGGAATCCCGTCGTGATCGAGATCAAGGACGTAGTTGAGCGGCGTGATGGGAGACTGGGGCGCGCCGCGGCTCACATTCTGCGGGAACTGCGCGCCCATGCCTTGGAACTCGCGGAACAGCTTGCGGGACATTGCCATGACGCGCTCGGGCTGCGCGGCGGCCAGGTTGTTGGTTTCTCCGATGTCCGCCGCCAGATCGTAGAGTTCATAACTTTCATCCGCATAGTTGTAGATGAGCTTCCAATGGTCCTCATGATACAGCGAGTAGTAGTCACCGTTATGGCTGTGGGGGTAATGGGTGATGATCCGTTGCGGGCGGTGATAGTTCGCATCGCCAGCGAAATAGGGTTTCAGATCGAAGCCATCGATCGGTTGCGGAATGGGAAGGCCGGCGACCGATAGGACGGTGGGAAACATATCCGAGATGTGGACCATGTCGTCCTGCCGGGTTCCCGGAGTGATGGGGATCGCTTGTTGAAAGGAATTGGAGCCGTTCGCAGCGGCCCAGCCGACAATCATCGGAACACGAACGCCGCCTTCGTAGCTCATCGCCTTTTTTCCGCGCAAGGGAGCGTTTCCGTCGGAGATCGGAGCGTCACCGCCATTGTCGGAAAGGAAGATGATGAGAGTGTCTTCGGCGACGCCCAGTTGTTGAAGTTTCGCTGTGATGTCGCGGAGGGATTGATCCATACCTTCGATCAGCGTGGCGTAGGCGAGCGCGCCGCCGCTGAGGCCCGGATAGTTTGCCGCAAACCTTGGGTCCTGATTGAATGGCGAGTGAACCGCGTAATGCGCCATGTAGGCGAAGAACGGAACTCCGTCCGCTACCGCGCCCGAAATGGCCTTGTTCATTTCCAAGGTCAGGGCCTCGGTGAGGAAGGTTCCGGTGTTCTGATATTCGGAAAGCCCCGGCACCGCGTGATCGCCGCTCTGCCCATAGTCTCCAATATAGGAACCGGGATTGCCGATTTCATTTCCTGCGATGTTCACATCGAAGCCGATGCCGGTCGGATACTGGCCGATGGCGCCGCGGGATCCGAAGTGGGCTTTCCCCGCGTGAATCGTCCGATAGCCCGCCGCCGCGAGAATCTTCGGAAGCGGATTCTCCGATGGCGAAATGCCGGTCCGCTCCCAATTGACGGGCGAGCGCAGGTTGGGAATGTGGTTTTGCGTGGTTTCCGATCCGTCCAGATTGGTCCAATTGGTGACATGATGGCGGGCGGCGTTTTTCCCCGTCATCAGGGTGACCCGCGTGGGTGTGCAGACCGGATGCGCGTAGGCCCGCGTGAACTTGAGACCCTGGTCCGCGAGGGCCTCCATGCCGGGAGTGCGATAGCGTTGATTCAGAGCGGTGACGATCTCCTGACCCTGCGCGTTGTAATAGAAAGGTTCGGAGGTGTCCTGCCAGCCCATGTCATCCACGAGGAAGAAAAGCACATTCGGCCGCGGCGGTCCGGCACCGATGCGCAGGGCTTTGCTGGTGGAGCCGTCCGCGTTGGTTGCCGTGAGGGTGTAGGTGGTGGTGGCATTGGCTACGACCGGTGTGGTGGTCTGTCCGGTTACATTTAGATTTCCCGGATTGAGGATCAGGCTTTCAGCCCTGGCGACGGACCAAGTGAGATTTACCGATGTGCCCGGGCTTACATATTGATCCACTGCGGTGAAGGCCGCGATCTTCGGCGGCACCGGAAGCGTTCCAGGAAGTATGATGAATCCATTCACCGAAGTCCGGGTTCCCGTGGCGTTCCCCTTGATGGTAAGCGTCGGACCGCTCAATCCGGTAACGGTCACGAAATTCGTGTTCTCCGTGAAAGTGCCGGAGAACAATCCGCTATCCAGGATCGTCCGGGTCACGGTCGTCGTCACGTCATCGACCGTGTAGCCCATCGTCCGGCTGGCCACGTTGGAATCGCCATAAATGATTACGGAATACCCGGATGAAACATAGGCCGCGGGGAGATTCCGGACCCGGATGAACTCGGCACCGATGAATCCATACCATCCCTCCATCATCACATGGTCTTGGGTGTTGGTGCCCCAACCATTATTATTATAGGATGAGAATCCGGCGCTGACATCGAGAAGGGCGGATGTGGCGGCACCCGCGTTGTTCTTGAGCGGGAAATTGCTGAAGACAAGCGTTTGCAAGCCAGCGTTGCCCGGATTGTTCCAGGTATTCGCGGAGGTGGCCACCACGGTGCCGTCCGGCCGCGTGGTCATGGCGTTGACCGTGGTCGCCCCGTTGTGAAACGCGACATTGATCTGGGCGCCGGCCAGACCGGCGCTTGCCGCCAGGATGATGAGGATTTTCGGAATCATGGTTTGAGTCGGATTCTAGTGTCTCCACGGACATGAAAAAAGCGGAAATCCGGATTGAAACCGGATTTCCGCCAAGACGAGGTCGCCGACGCCAATTTATCGAACTTGGATTTCCGCCGCGGTCGGCTCAGGCGACCGCTCCGCTCACGCCGATTTGCGGCGGCGCAGGAGGAGAGCGGCGGAGCTGAGGGCTGCGAGCAGGGCGGATCCCGGCTCGGGGACGATCATGAGATTGAGGAGACCGGGGTTCGAGGTGTCCAGGCTCCAGTTGTAGCCGCTGTCGAGGGCGGGCACGGAGCCGAGGTTGAGAACGTTGTCGGTGAGTGTGCCCGCATAAGTTCCAAAGGTCCAGGTGCCCGAGGTGACGCCGTTGAAGGAGGAGGTGCCGGTGATGTTGACGGTCCCGTCGAGGACGAGATTTCCACCCACGGTGAAGAGGTCGTTCACGCCTCCGCCGGGTGTCATGTCCGCGGGATTGAGTTCAATGGAGAGCGTGGCCGTGGAGCCGAATCCCAAATCGTTGGCGAAGGTCAGGGTGCCGGGGGAGGAGCCGGGGGCGAGGGTGCCATCGATGAGAGTCGAGCCTTGCACCGTGCCGAAACCGGAGAGGATCTGGGCGGCGCCGACGGTGAAGCCGGAGGCGGCGGTGACATCGAGAATGGCGGTTGCTCCGACGCTGATCTGGGAGGAGTTCGCGATCGATCCGCCGCTGCCGATGGCGAGTGTGCCGCCAGTCACCATGGTGATGCCGGTATAGGTGTTGTTATTTGCAAGTACCATGGTGCCGACACCCAGCTTGTTGATGCCTCCCGCCGCGCCGCCGATGTTTCCCTGGGCGCCGAGGATCATGGTCACGTTCAGGTCCGCCGCCGGATCTCCCGTGGTATTATCCACATCGAAATTCTGCACGCCCTGCAGGTGGATCCCGCCGGTGCCGTTCATGGTGGCGGCTCCGGTGCCGGTTACCTTCACGGTGGCCGCTCCGGCGGTGGTATTTCCGAGCAGGGCATCAAAGGCGACTAGCGTGCGGTTGGATGTCCAGACGGCACCGTTGCTTAGCGTCACATTGCCAAAGCGGGTGTCGGTGCTGGACGACATGAGCAGCGTGCCTCCATCCACCGTGATCACGCGGGAGTCAGCCAGCGGAGTTCCATGATTGGAGACGAATAGATTGGTCCCGCGGATTTCATAAGTTCCGCCGGCGGCGACGTTCACTTGCGAGGTGCCGCGCTGGGTATTTCCATTGACCACCAGGTAGCCGCCGCTCCCGACCGATGTCGACCCCGTATAGGAATTCGCTCCCGTGAGGGTGAGGATTCCGGCTCCGCTCGCGATCAATCCTCCTTTGCCGGCGATGATACCGGAAAGGGTTTGTGCGCCCGAGCTGGCATAATTGAAGGTGCCGTCGTTGGCGATCGCGCCCGCATAGGTTCCCCCTCCCAGTTGGCCCGCTCCTCCCACCACCAGGGTTCCCGAGCCGTTGTTAGTCGCTCCCGTGTAAGTGTTTGCTCCGCTGAGTGTGACCATCCCCAAATTGGCGCTGGTGAATGCGGAGGCCCCGCCGGCGAAATCCACCACCGGGGCGGAAATGATCACAGCACTCGAGCCACCGATGACCAAGCCACCGTTCGCAGCAGTTCCGGCGACCACGGTGCCGGTGCTCGTCCCGTTGCGCTCGATGGTCAGGGTGCCGCCGTTGTTGATCAAGCCGTTCAGACCGAGCGAATTGCTAGTGGCGTCGCCTCCGAGGTCGATGACTTGTGGTCCGGCAGTCGAGAAATTGGCGGCATCGGCCGTCCGGCTCGCAGTCAACGTATCGGTAGCGCCGGGCGACGAGTAGGAATAGTAGGCGCCGGCGGATGTGAAATCATTGATTCCGGTCGTCCCGCTCCCGGCTGCCGCGGCGATTACGAAACCATTGGAGTCTGTGGCCGCGTAGTTGGTCCCGCCATAGAGCGCGTAGGATCCGAGGAAGGGATTCGCGCCGGTTCCGAGGCGGATTCCTGTTCCCGGAGCTGATGGCACGAAATTCACCGCACCTCCGCCGGTCCGCGAGATCGTCCCGCTGGTGAAATTTAATCCCGTTGAAATCGCGCCGTTGTTCGTTACCGAAAGCGAACCGACGCCCCCGCCGACCGAAAGGCTGGCAAACGTCTGGGTCCGGTCGGCAGCGCTGTTGCCGAAAACTTGGAAGGCGCCGCCGGCGATGGTCAGGGCTTTGCCGGCATCCAGGATGTTCCCGGTGGCGGTGCCGTTGTAGTCCACGCGGAGGATTCCCCCGGTGCTCACAGAAGCGGCACTTCCGGTGTTGGCGCCCGAGAGGATGAGTGTTCCGCTTCCGACGGAGGTATTGCCGGTATAGGTGTTGGCACCCGAAAGCGTCTGCACCAGCGCGCTTTAATTGATGGTCAGCGCGTTCTTGGCGATCGATCCGTCCTTGATGAGTCCCGCAAAACTGTGAGCTCCCCCGGCGCCGCCGCTCAACGTGATGATTTGGGTGCCCGCCGCGGTGTTGCTGTTAACAAAGGAAGTAACGCCGCTGCCACCGTTCAGCGAGGTGAAGACCGGCGCTCCGGTGCTGGTGTTGATGGTGATCGCCCCGCCCGCGGAAGTCAGCGTCAAATCCTTTTCCGCTCCGAACCTGGTATTGAAGTTCAACGCCTGGGTGGTGGTATTGTTGGTGAAGTTGAAGGCGGTGGAATTGGAGTTTACGATAAGATTGCCGAAGCCCGTTACGCCGTAGGTGCTCGTGCCGGTAACCGTCGGGTCCACGGAAATGTTGCCGGTAGCCAGGGTCATCGTGCGCGTCGCCGTCGAAGCGGTGGAATTACCCTGGATGGAGAAAGCTCCCAAACTGCCGTTGGTGACATTGGCGGAACCGTAGGTGATGCTCTTGGCAACTTGAACGCCGGTGGTTCCCCAAGCGAGGCCAGTTGCCGTGGCTCCATTGGACCGATCGATGACCACATCGTCGTTGAGTGTCGGCGACGAGCCATCCTGCCAGTTGGTGCCTGTCTGCCAAACAGCGGTTCCCGTTGCGGTGGCGGAGAGGGTGTCCTGGGCATGTGCGGACATTCCCGCGATTGCGACCCGAGATTCACGGTGAGAAACAGGAATTGCGATTGGCGGAGGCCGGCGGTGACGGAGATGGCGTTTGGTTTCATGGATTTCGAACTTCTGGTGGCTGAAGGATGGGGAATCGGATCGAACGGGCGACGGGTTGTTTCTGGCAGAGAAGGGAGGTGATTCGTTGGCGGGAGGCCGGGAAACGAGGGCGGGCGGATCTGGAGATCCAAGGTAGGGGCGGAACTTCGAGACGGACGCGGATGGAAATCGACGCGCATATATTCAGAGCGTTCTAACGCACCAAGTAAAATTCCGGCCGCCTGAGAAGTTTCCGAGCGCGGCACTTCCCGCACCCGCCGGTAGGGCCATCGAGTACCGCCGTTCCAATCGCTGAAACCCCTTCCCGCCCGCCACCGCATGCATGCAGCGTGCAGCATGGGGGGATGATTTCATCCTAGCGATGTGCCAGGCCGTCACGCGGCCTGGCTGCTCGCGCGACGCACCTGTGGGAAATCGTAATCCGCATCGGCCGGGTTCGATTCCACGACGGCTGACAATACCGCTCCGGCGAGCCTGCCCTCGCCGACGTCACAAAGCGTGGCTTTTCGCACAAAATACCGTTAGTCTGCATAGTTTGCAGAAATGACGACGAACCTCGCATTTCGTTCAATTTCCCCTAAATTTCGTTTTTATCGTTGAAGTGAACACGCCGCAGATCCCGCCCGAAACCGTGATACCACAACCCGCATTGCCCATCGCTTCGCTTTCCGTCCGCCACCGCCATCGCTGCCTAGGAAACGGCCGCGACACCCATTGACAGCCGCCCGCAGGATTCCGACCGATCCACAATTTCCCCTGTATTGCCCTTCAACCCATTCGTTTTGAAGACCCGCATCAAAATTCTCTGGAACTTGCTTTGCCGCCCTCGTTCGACGTTTTCCCGCCAGCTCGCCGCCGCTGCGGGACGGGTGGATCCGCACGTGGCGGAGGCCTCGGGCGATGTGGCGAAGGCAGATGAAATGATGCGGCAGCGGGCCGTCCTGATGCGCATCGCGGGCCGGATGACGAACACCGGCGGTTGGGTTCTCGATTTGTCCAACAATGATATGTTTTGGACGGACGAGGTGTTTTCCATTCTCGAATTTCCGCCCGGGCGGGTGCCGGATTTTACCGAGCTTATGGCGTTGTATGCCGATCCGCTGGCAACGCCGGCAGCCATGGAAGCATGTGTGAGGGATGGAATTCCCTTCGATCTGGAAGTGGAAATCCTCACTGCGAAACGCCGGCGCATCTGGGTCCGGGTATGCGGTGAGGCGGAGCGGGATGACCGCGGCACAATCCGCCAGGTGCGAGGCGCCCTCCAGGACATCACCGGGCGCAAGCTCCATGAGGAGTCATCCGCGCGGCAGCGGAACGAGTTCCGCACGCTTTTCGATCTCATGCCCGCCATGATCTGGTTCAAGGACATGGAGAATGGCATCCTGCGGGTTAATCAACGCGTGGCGGACGCGGCCGGAATCCCGATCGAAGAAATCGAAGGAAAGCCGTCCGCCGCGATTTATCCGGAAGATGCGGCAAGCTACCATGCGGACGATTTGGAAGTGATTCATTCCGGAATTCCGAAACTGGCCTATGTGGAAATGGTGCGGAGCCCCGATGGGAAGGAAATCTGGGTCCAGTCCGACAAGCTGCCGGTCCGTGATTCCGAGGGAAACATCATGGGCATCGTCGTTATGTCGCGCGACGTGACGGAATGGAAACGTGCGGAGCTGGCGCTGCACGACAGCGAGGAAAAATTCCGCCTGCTGGCTGACAACCTGACCGACGCCTTCTGGATCCGGTCGCCGGACATGAGGACCTTGCACTATCTCAGCCCGGGGTATGAAAGGATTTGGGGACGGCCGGTGGCGGATATGGAAAGCAACCCGCACACCTGGATCGATGCGATCGTGCCGGACGACCGCGAACGCGTGCGCGCCGTCTTTGATTCGCTAACAGGCGGGACCCCCAGGATCAGCGTCGAATATCGCATCGTCCGGCCCGACGGTGAAATCCGGTGGATTCATGCCCGCGGATTCCAAGTTCGCGACGCCGCGGGCACTTTGCTAAGACTAACCGGCATCGTTACCGATATCACCGGGCGCAGGCTCGCGGAGGAAATCCGGCGCGAGCAGGCGGCGCTGCTGGACAACGCGCAACGCATCGGGCGCATGGGCAGTTGGTGCATGCATATCCGTGCCGGGCGCCTTGTTTGGTCGGATGCGACTTGCGAATTGTTCGGGATCGCGCCCGGGGACTTCGCGGGGACCTTCGAGGATTTCCAGAGCCTGATTTTGGCGGAGGACTTGCCGGTTTACAGCGCCATGCTCGATTCGCTCACACCTTCGAACACCACATGGGAAGCGGAATACCGCATCCGCTGGCATGATGGCCAGGTGCGCTCGATGTACGAGCGCGGCGACGCCGAATTCGACTCCGCGGGCGATTGCATCAACCGGATCGGCATGGTGATGGATGTGACGGAGCGCAAAGTCTCCGAGGACAAGCTACGCCAAAGCCTTACCCTGCTGCGCATCGCGGGGAACATGGCGGGAGTGGGCGGCTGGTCGATGAAGGTGTCCGACCATCAAGTCCAGTGGTCCGAGGAAGTTTCAAATCTGCTCGGACTTCCGGCTGGAAACTTACTGCCGCTCGAAGAAGTGCTGAATCTTTATTTGCCCGATTCCAAGGACAAGATGGCCGCTGCTCTAACATTATGTGAAAGCGATGGCACTGAGTTCGACCTTGATTTGGAACTCAAGGACGTCACGGGACAAGAACTATGGGTCCGCGTCTGCGGCGAGGCGGCGCGCGATGCGGCCGGGAAAATCATCGGGATCCACGGCGCGTTTTCCGATATTTCGGAACGCAAGCGCGCGAACGAAACGATGCGGCGAAGCGAAGGCCGCCTGCGGCTTGTGCTGGACGGGCTGGGGCCGCACATGTTCGCCGGATTGATGGATCTCGAAGGGAAGATGTTGATGGCCAACCGGACGGCGGTCGCCTCCGCGGGGCTGCGCGATGAAGACATTACCGGTCTGCTTTTGGAAGATACCTACTGGTGGGCCTACTCCGAAGCGGCGCGGGAACGGATCCGCGCGGCGGTCCGGCGCGCGGGGAGTGGCGAAACAGTGCGCTTCGACGATCGAATCCGTGTCGCTGGCGGAGAGTTGATATGGATCGATTTCTCGCTTCATCCGGTTTGTGACGCCGCCGGCGGGGTCGCATTTCTGGTGCCGTCCGCCATCGTCATTACGGAACGGAAACGGGCGGAGGATTCCTTGCTGCTGCTGAATTCCGCTGTCGAGCAGTCGAAGGAATCCATCCTGATTACCGATACCGCGCTCGATCTGCCGGGGCCGGCGATTCTATTTGTTAATCAAGCGTTCACCACGATGACCGGCTACACGGCGGAGGAGGCAATCGGCAAAACGCCGCGGATTTTGCAGGGTCCGCTAACCGACAGAGCCGTGATGGCGCGGCTGCGCCGGAATCTGGAATCGGGGGAGAAATTCGAAGGCGAGAGCGTGAACTACCGCAAGGACGGCACGGCGTTTCATCTGGAATGGCAGATTTCCCCGCTGCGCGACGCCGACGGAATAGCCACTCACTACGTCGCCATCCAGCGCGACGTCACCGCCCGCAAGGAGGCGGAGGAAGAGTTGCGTTGGAAAACGGCGTTGCTCGAAGCGCAGGTGGATTCCTATGGCGTGGGCATTCTCGTGGTGGATGGCAACGGCCGCAAAATCCTGCAAAACGGCCGCATGGTGGAACTCTGGCAGATTCCCCCGGAGATTGCCGCAAGCGATGATGACAGCGCGCAGGTGCGGTTTGTCCTCAGACGTACCGCCCGGCCCGAGCGGTTTATCGAAAAGGTGAACTATCTTTACGCACATCCCGATGAGAGTTCGACCGACGAAGTCGAACTCATCGACGGCACCTTCCTCGAGCGATATTCGGCCCCGGTGATCGGGAAAGATGGACGCCATTACGGCCGCATTTGGACCTTCGCGGACATTACCGTGAGAAAACGCGCCGAATCCGACCGGGCGGCGCTGAATCAACGGCTTGTGGAGGTTTCTCGCCAGGCCGGCATGGCGGAAGTCGCCACGAATGTCCTGCACAACGTGGGCAATGTTCTGAACAGCGTTAACATTTCATGCTCCGTCATTGAGGACAAGGTGCGGAATTCAAGGGTCGGCAGCGTGGCGAAAACCGCTGAATTGTTGCAATCCCACGCGGCCGATATGGCGGCGTTTTTCACCACCGATGCCGCGGGTAAAAAACTCCCCGAATATCTCGGCAAGCTCGCCGTCCGGCTCGCGGAGGAGCAGGCCGCCATTTCCGCGGAACTCCGTTTGCTTAGTGGAAATATCGACCACATCAAGGACATCGTGGCGATGCAGCAGAACTTCTCCCGCGTATCCGGAGTTACGGAAATCATTGTAATCGCCGGGTTGATCGATGAGGCACTGCGCATGAGCGGGGAGGCCTTGAGACGGCACAATATAAAGGTATTGCGTGAGTACGGGGACGTGCCACCCGCCCTTATGGAAAAGGCCAAAGTACTGCAAATTTTGATGAACTTGATCAGCAATGCCAAATCCGCCTGCGCTGATTCCGGCAGGGCGGACAAGCAAATAATGGTGCGGCTAACTGCCGCGGATGATGTCGCCCGCATCGCGGTGATCGACAACGGCGTGGGAATTTCACCGGAAAATCTCACCCGGATATTCGCTCACGGATTCACCACCAAGTCCGATGGTCACGGCTTCGGACTCCATAGCTCGGTCCTGGCCGCGCGGGAAATCGGCGGCGATCTCACTGTGCAAAGTCAAGGCCCCGGCCAAGGCGCGACCTTTACCCTTGAGCTGCCCCTTGCGGCAGCACCCACAAAATGAACATTGCCCCGAGTCCCACTTCCCGCCCTGCAGCCGCGCCCTCCGGCTACCGTGGTGCGCCCACGCCGCCCGATGAAACGGCACGCCTCGCCGCGCTCGGTCGTTATGCGATTCTCGACACACCGGAGGAGGTGGCTTTTGACCGCATCACGCGGCTTGTCTCCGGGATCTTCCAAGTGCCCATCGCCACAGTCACCCTGGTCGATGAGAAGCGGCAATGGTTCAAGGCCTGCGTCGGTCTCAATACCAGCGGGACCGGCCGCGACGTCGCTTTCTGCGCCCACGCCATCCTGCAAAACGAGGTGCTCATCGTGCCCGACGCGCGCGAGGACGCCCGTTTCCGCGACAACCCGCTGGTGACCGGAGCTCCCCACATCCGTTTTTATGCCGGCGCCCCGCTCATCACTGCGGAAGGTTTCAAGCTCGGCACCGTTTGCGTCATCGACACGGTGCCGCGGGATTTCTCGGCGGCCGAAGCGGCGATGCTCGCGGATTTCGCTGCGATCGTGACCGATGAAATGGAATTGCGGCTGGCGACGGTGCGGCTCAGCGCGGAAATCGCAGGCCATCGCCGGACCGAAGAGTCCCTGCGACTGCTCGGTGCCGCTGTCGAGCAGGCCACGGACTCGATCCTGATCACGGACGCGAACCTCGCCCTGCCGGGTCCGTCCGTGGTCTTCGTGAATCCGGCTTTCACGAGCATGACCGGATATAAACCGTAGTCGATTCTCGGAGGAACGCCGCTCATCCTGCAGGGTCCCAATACCAACCGGTCGGTCGTCGATCGGCTGCGGAGCGATCTGAAGGCAGGTGAGGATTCTTCCGGGGAAACTGTGAATTACCGCGCCGATGGATCCGAATTCCACATCGAGTGGCGGGTCGCGCCGCTGCGCAACGCGGATGGTGAGCTCACGCATTTCGTCGCCATCCTGCGCGATATCACGGAACGGAAAGCGGCGGAAGTGGCACTCGAGGCGACCCATCGCGAGTTCAACGAGATTTCCCGCCAAGCGGGCATGGCGGAAATCGCCACCAACGTCCTGCACAACGTGGGAAATGTCCTGAACAGCGTGAACATCTCCTGTTCGGTTATTGAGAATAAAGTGCGGAATTCCCGGATCAGCAGCGTGGCGAAAACCGCTGAATTGTTACACAACCACGACGCCGACATGGCTGCGTTTTTCAACACGGATCCCGCGGGTCAAAAACTGCCGGAATATCTCGGCAAGCTCGCCCGGCGTCTCGCGGAGGAGCAGGCTGTCCTACTAGCGGAACTCCACTCACTGAGTGGAAATATCGATCACATCAAGGACATCGTGGCGATGCAGCAAAGCTACGCCAGGGTATCCGGCATAACGGAAACCCTCAACCTTGCCGATCTCGTCGAGACCGCCCTGCGCATGAGCGGAGAAGCTCTGAGCCGGCACAAAATCGAGGTGGTGCGCGAATTCGGGGAGGTGCCGCCCGTCACTGTGGAAAAGGCCAAAGTGCTACAAATCCTGGTGAACCTGATCGGCAACGCCAAATCCGCCTGCAAGGAATTCGGCGGCGCGAACAGACAAATCACCCTCCGGCTAACGGCTGACAGTGCCACCGCGCGCATTGCCGTGATCGATAACGGCGTGGGAATTTCTCCGGAGAATCTCACCCGGATTTTCGCTCATGGTTTCACCACCAAGACTGAAGGCCACGGCTTCGGCCTGCACGGATCGGTGCTCACCGCCAGGGAAATGCGCGGCGACCTCACCGTCCGGAGCGAGGGCGTCGGAAAAGGCGCTGCCTTTACCCTCGAACTGCCGCTCGACCTCCACCAAACTCTTTTGCTATCATGATGCCAGCGTCCCTGAATTCCATCCCACCCCATCGACCCGTTAGCGGGGAATATCCGAAGCCGGTTCCCGCGGAAAGCGGCCGCTCTCAAGCTGTTTTTAAGTCTGAAGAAAGCGTATCTTACCGGGTTCTGATTGTGGACGACAATCCAGCCATCCACGAGGACTTCCGCAAGATCCTCTGCTCTGTCTCGGATGAAGACGCGGCAGCGGATGAATTGGAATCCTTGATCTTCGGCAGTCAGGCTAAAACGGAATCGAAAGTGACTTTCGAACTCGACTCCGCATTTCAAGGACAGTCGGCCTTGGAGAAGATCAAGGAAGCGCTCTCGGAAGGCCGCCCCTATGCGCTCGCGTTCGTGGACGTCCAGATGCCCCCCGGCTGGGATGGCGTGACCACCGTCAATCATCTATGGGAGGTTGATCCCGGCCTTCAAGTCGTGATCTGCACCGCTTACTCCTCCTACTCATGGAAAGACATGCGCTCGGTCTTGAAACAAACCGACAGTTTGCTGATCCTGAAGAAACCGTTCGATCAGGTGGAAATCCAGCAAATGGCCCACACTCTCGTTCGCAAATGGGAACTCAACCTGCAGGCTGACAGGGGTCTCAGCCGGTTGGATGACAGCATCCGGAATTTGCTGGCGGGTGCCGGCGAACCGGCGGCCGATGCATGGGATTCCAGCTCCGACGCATCGCCATCCGCCCGGTCGGACGAGCTCCAATTCGTTGCGAACCTGCAGCGGCTCGGCCAGAAACTCGAATGGACCCGCGGGCAGCTCCGGCAGGCCGAACAACAACTCGTACACTCGGAAAAGATGGCATCGCTCGGCCGGCTGAGCGCCGGGATTCTGCATGAGATCAACAACCCGCTGAACTATACCATGGCCGCGCTCACCCTGCTGGAACATGATGCGAAGCGTCTCCCCGACGATTTGCGGGAAGATCATCAGGAAACGTTGAAGGACATCCGGGATGGCTGCACGAGGATGATGGAAATCACCGGCAGCCTCCGCCAGTTCGCCCATCCGGAACCGGCCGAACCCCGGCCAGTCCGGATGAACGACGCCGTCCGCACCGCCGTCCGCCTCATGGCGGCGGAAATCGGGGATGACATCGTCATTGAGAACCGCATTCCGGACAATGTGTCCATCTGGGGCGCCGCCTCCCGATTGACTCAGGTATTCATCAATTTGATTCACAATGCCACGCACGCGCTGCGGCTGAAACACCACGAAGCCGGTGCGGTTCCCCGGATTCTTTTCGAGGCCGAGGCTGCGGAGGGAATTACCATGATCAGTGTGACCGACAACGGCACCGGCATCTCTGCCGGAGATATAGGGAAGGTCTTCGATCCCTTCTACACCACCAAGGAAATCGGGCAGGGAACCGGCCTCGGCCTTGGAATCTGCCACCAAATCCTGAAACAATTCGGAGGCCGCATCGCGGTCCGGAGCGAGCCGGGGATCCAAACCCGCTTCGAACTGTCATTTCCACACCCGGATTTCTAATCAAAACGCCTCCTTCTTGTTTCAGGCATTGGCACGTTGAACCCAGATATCGTGCATGATGGCCGTGTTTTATTTTTCCAAGTCGGGGGAGTTCCGGATGGTGACACCCTTGACGTCATCGGCGAAGCGCGCCGCCATCACTCCGGGAGACAGCCCGGCCTTGAAGTTGTCGATTTCCAGTCCGGTTACATCCACGAAAGCGGCTGCGGGGCGCATGTCCGGCTTGTCAAAACTAACGGTGATATTGGCGAGTTCCAGCCCGCGGACGTGGCGCGCATATACGCCGTAGGCTGGCAGGGTGCCGAGCTTCCCCGGTTCCGGGTAACCATCGCCGAGTTCCTTCGGCTCGATGGCCGCGTCCTTCTCCGTGCCTCCGCCTTGGCTGACGAGCCGGATGTTTTCCAAGCGGATTCCTTCAATCGGCCGCTCCGGCAGTCCCATGATCTGGATGCCGCTCATCCGTCCCACTCCGTCCGCCACAACGTTGGAAATCGTCACATTTCGGATCCGGCTCGGAGTCTTCAAATCCGGCGTGCGGTTGCGGTTGCCGGTGGTGATGTAGATCGCATAATTCGGCACGTCCATCATCGCGATGTTGTTGATGACGATATTCTCCAGCAGCCCGCCGTCCACCTCTTCCAGCGCCAGCCCGCGGCAGCTCCGGAAGGTGCAGTTCGAGACGGTGCAGTTGCGGAATCCGCCGCTCGACTCCGTCCCGAACTTGATTCTTCCGTTGCCGTTGTTCACCGGCACCATCGTGCCGTCCAGAAGCGTGCCTTCCTTGAATCCGGAAACCTGGCAGTTCGTAATGGTGAGGTTTTCGGTGAAGCGGATCTCGCCGAGGGCATACGTGCTTTTGGGGCAGAGCGCGTCATCGTGCGGAGCGTTGATGCGGCAGTTGCTGACCGTCGTGTTCCGGCAGCAGTCGATATCGATGCCGTCGCGATTGGTATCAATGGTGATATTGTCCATCGTTATGTTGTCGCAGCCGGTGGCGAGGATCGCGAAATGTCCGCCATGGGAAATCGTGACATCGCGGATGAGCACGTTACGGCAGAGTTTGAGAGCGATCGCCTTGTTGCCCAGGCGCATCGGCTTGAACGGCGGTTTCTCCGGCGCGCGGTAATTCTGATAGCCGTTCATCGTGTCGAGCGGCTTGGAGTTCGCGGTCAGGCCGCCTCCGTCGATCGTGCCGTTGCCGGTGATGGATACATTCACCAAATTCTCGCCCCAGATCAAACTGTTGTGGAAATAGGTATGACCGCCGTCCTGATAGGCGTCGCCCGCGAATTCCTCCGTCTCGTCGTAAGCGTTCATTTTCTGCGGCGCTCCGCGGATGATGGCTCCGGATTCGAGCTGGAGCCGGATGTCGCTGCGGAGGTGGATCGAGCCGCTTAAATAGACTCCCGCTGGCAGCAGAACAGTGCCGCCACCCGCCTTCGAGGCGGCCTCGATCGCGCGGTCGATCGCCGTACTGTCGAGCGATTTCCCATCTCCCGCCGCGCCGAAATCCCGGACATTGTAGTAAGCCGGAGCGGACTCGGCGGCCTGGAGAAAAGGGGTGAGACAAAGGCACAGCGCCGGAAGCGCCGCGGGTAGGATATTATTTGGTTTCATAGGGATTCGGTTCGGAAGATCACGCGCGGAGCGTTCCGCAGTGATTGACTTTGATGCCAAGCGCCAACGCGCAGGCAGCCTTGGCTTGCATGCATTTGTCCGCGGAATCGGCATCCAAGGCATAAGCGACCTGGATGTGATTCGCCTGATGCTTTGCCATAAGTTGGTCGCGCGAGATGCCATAGGTGACCGCATGCATGATCGGCCACTGCGGCGTGGTGCCATTGAGCCGCCGGCGCGTTTCCTCCTCCGGAAGATCGACCGCCGCGCCCCGCCCGATATCCATATGCAGCGCTTCGTCCTCGACATAAATCCGCGACCAAATGATTTCCCCGGCTTTGGAAACTCCGTGCAAGGTCGAGCCGCCGTTAGGAAAATACATCGCCGGCTGCCGGTAACCGTGGGCACCCTTCCAACCGCCATCGAAATGGGCGGGCGGAGCCGCCCCGCTGATGAGCAGCACCCACACGAAACGTCCTTCGAAATCCCCGCCCCAGCGAATGTCATGCAAGGTCGATTCCACCGGCTGGCCGAGCGTCTGGTGAACACGCTGGGTGATGAGCGCGTCCAGTCCCGCGCATTCGTCCACCTCGTTGAAATGGGGCAGCGGCCGGCCCTCATGAAGGACGCGGATTCCGTCGCGGGATGTCACCGGCGGCCGCTCGGCGTTGTTGAGCATACCTTCGACGAGGTCCGAAGCGGGCAGCAAGTCCTTCAGGCCTTGCTGGTATTGGATGCCGATCGTATCGCATCCGAAATCGTCCGCGATGCGCATCGCGGCGATATACATTTTGCACTGCATCAGGATTTGCGCATCCGTCAAATCTTCCAGGTGACTGTCGCCAGTGTGAAACGTCATCCCCTATTTCTCCAGCCATTCGCGCACCGCGGCGGCTTCCTCATCGGCGGTTTCCAAGGATTCGTGATAAAGCGACGACTGGCTCAGCCGCTCCTTGAAGACTCCGCAAGCATGCAGCGCGCGGTCGGGAATGATGGCGTTGAACATGCCCATGCAGCCCTCGTCGAAGACACCCATGATCGCTTTTCTTTTGAGTAAATCCGCCGCGATCCCGCGCCCGGCTTCTGCCGCGCCACCTGTCAGGGAATCCGCGGTGAGGGCATGCGCGTGCGAAATGTCATGGGTGATTTCGCCGGTCTCCAACCATTCCCGGAGCTTCAATCGGAAGAAATCGTCGGTGAAATCCTCACTCCACAGCGTCGAATATAAAATCCCGGCCTTGGTGAGCGAGCCGTTGAGATTGAGCATGCCAACCAAGCCCGGCCACTGCCCGCTCCAGTTGGCCACCGTGAGAATCGGCCCGCGATGCGTGGTGAGGCCGGCAAGCACATGATGCGAATATTGCCACACCGCCTCGGCAACGATCAGCGGCGCGTCTGGATTGAGATTGGCAAAAACGTCCATGCCCTCCTTCTGGCTGGAAATGAAACCATGGCCTTCCGTTTCCTTCACCTGATGGCCGCGCCTGACATGATATCCCGCAGCCTCGATCGCCGCGGTGAGCTGCCTCTCCATATCCGCTTGGGCTGGCCAGCAGGTCTGGTTGGCGGAAAGGCGGAGGTCGCCGCTGGCGACAAGTTGAATGGGTGTGGCGATGTTCATTTCGAGATTTGGATTTCTATCATGGCGGGTTCGAGCCCCTCGGCCTCGGCTTTCAGCGCGAGCTTGCCCGTTGTCCCGGATTTCGCCCGGACGATGGCCAGCGCAAGTCCGTTGAATGCTTTTCGTTCGGACGATCGGAAGGCATGCAGATCGGTGGCGTCGCCGTTGTCGGTCGCGACGATTTCACCCGGGCCATCGATGCTGAACTTTACGGAGTTGTTTGCGACGGGCGAAATCCGGTCTTCCTGATCCGCCACGGTCAGCGTCACGAACGAAAGATCCCCGCCATCGGAATGAATGTTGTTTCTGTCCGCCGACAGCAGGAGTTTCGCGGGCGGTCCCGCGGTCTTGGTTTCCGCGGTGGCCCAGCGTTTGCCGTTCTTGTAAGCCACGACTTTGAGTTCGCCGGGTTGATAGATGACATCGTCCCAACGCAGCCGGTATTCGAGCTTTCCTTTCCGCATTCTGCCGAGGGATTTGCCATTGAGAAACAATTCCGCTTCGTCGCCCGAGGTGTAAACCATGACCGGCGTGACCAGCCCCACGCGATCCGGCCAAGTCCAGTGCGGCAGGATGTGGGCCATGGGAAAATCCGGCCGCCAGCGGGCTTGGTAGATGTAATAGCGGTCCTTCGGAAAGCCCGCCAGATCCACGATGCCGAAGTAGGAACTGCGCGATGGCACCTTCAGTTTGCCCAGCGCCTCCATTTCCGCTTTCATCTTCGCCTTCGCCGCGGGATCGGTGAAATTAAGCAGATTGGTGACATCCTTGTTATAGGGCGTCGGCTCGCCGAGATAGTCGAAACCGGTCCAAACGAACTCGCCGGGCACGGCGGGATTTTCGTCCTGCCCTTTGAATTCCCAATCCGGTGGCATGGCCCACGGCGGGGCCGAAAGATCGTAGGAACTGACTTGGAAGTCGGCCAATCCGCCTGCCTTGTCGTTGCCAACCGGAAAGAAATACTCGCCGCGCGAACTGACACATGACGCGGTTTCGCTGCCGATCAATGGCTGGTCCGGCCGCGCCTTGCGGAACTTGGCATATTCGCCGGGCTTGTAGTTGAACCCGAAGATATCGACGCGATCCGCATATCCGTTGCTGGCGGAGCGGACATTGTTGTTACCCGAGCAAGTCGGCCGCGTGGGATCCTCCTCATGCGCGATGTCTGTCAGTTCCGCGGCGATGCGCTTTCCCGCGGGTTTTCCCTGCTCTACAACCTCGTTGCCGATGCTCCACAAAATGATGCAGGGATGATTCCGGTCCCGGCGCAATTCCGCACGCCAGTCCCGCTCGTGCCAGTCGTCCCACAGCAGGTTGTAATCGTTCTTGCGTTTGCCGCTTTTCCAACAATCGAACGATTCGTCCATCACCAGCATTCCCATCTTGTCGCATAACTCCAGGAACTCGGGAGTCGGCGGGTTGTGGCTGGTACGGATCGCATTGCACCCCATGGTTTGTAAAATCGCGATCTGCCGTTCCAATCCGCGGACGTTTACCGCCGTTCCCAGCGCGCCGAGGTCCGA